>NZ_JAUBUJ010000014.1:49907-112347 GCF_036705405.1 Microcoleus sp. B13-B6 | reverse complement strand
GAAACAGGAGTTACGATCGCCTTTTTGTCCTCCTCAGCTTTCACATCAGAAGCCACAGCCTTATCGGAAGCCACCGCCTCCTTTGTTGAAGTAGAAACAGGAGTTACGATCGCCTTTTTGTTTTCCTCAACCTTCACCTCAGAAATAACATCCTTATCGGAAGCCACCGCATCGGTAGTAGAAGTAGAAACAGGAGTTACGATCGCCTTTTTGTCCTCCTCAGCTTTCACATCAGAAGCCACAGCCTTATCGGAAGCCACCGCATCGTTAGTAAAAGTAGAAACAGGTGCGATCGCCTTTTTCTCCTCCTCAGCTTTCACATCAGAAGCCACAGCCTTATCGGAAGCCACCGCATCGTTAGTAAAAGTGGAAACAGGTGCGATCGCCTTTTTCTCCTCCTCAGATTTTACCTCAGAAACCACAGCCTTATCGGAAGTCACCGCATCGTTAGTAAAAGTAGAAACAGGTGCGATCGCCTTTTTCTCCTCCTCAACCTTCACCTCAGAAATAACACCCTTATCGGAAGTCACCGCATCGGTAGTAGAAGTAGAAACAGGAGTTACGATCGCCTTTTTCTCCTCCTCAGATTTCACCTCAGAAACCCCAGCTTTATCTGAAGTAGCAACCTCGGTTTTCGATACAGACTCAGTATTACTTGCAGGAGTCACCTTCTCATTTGAAGCACTTGCAGTGTCGGAAATCGGAACATCTAAAACTGAACCAGATCCAGTATTATTTACAGCTTTTACATCCTCTTCTTTTGGTTCTACCTTCAGTTCAACGTAGGGCTTAGCATAAGCAATCAAAGCCTGACCCATATCCGTTTTTCGCCAATCTTTATCGGCATTAATCACGCTATCTAAATTCACAGCTTGACCCGTTGCACCCCGCACCTGAAATACGAAGTCATTGTAATCGCGATCGCTCCCTAAATCGACTCGCATATCCTCCATTGTAAAAGTCTTGCCGCTACCCGTTACATCGGCAATTTGACCCACATGAAATCCCTCAGCAGGATTCGCTGTCACCATCGAGAATAAAGGACGTTTGTCTCCTCCTATCGCCGGATTGTTAAGTACCTCTTGTACAGTCCCATTAGGCACTAACATCACCCCGAATTCCTCCCCCGGAGTCATCGCAAAAGTCTTAAGTCCTAAGTAAACTCCATCGTTATAATTGCCTTCGAGTAAATTCCCCGTAAATTTTGCACCTTCACTCAAGTCATTAATAACTACATGACCATTTGCAGAATTGCTAAGTGCTCTCGAAGCCGCTTCTTTGAGAAACTCTTCCGAACCTGGAGAAAACTTCTCCATTCCTTTGAGACTGATAATAGCTAATTGACCCTTATACAAACCGCCGTCCAATAAGAAATCAATGCCGACTTGACCTGTAGAGTCAACAACAAATTTCCCGGATGTAAAGGAATTATCGGCTACTGGATCTGATGTAGGAACGGTTGGACTTAATTCTTTTGGTGTTCCAACGGCGACGACTTCTGTATTGTCTGTAGATGGTTTGTTGTTGTCTGTGCTGTTAGTTGAAGATTTTTCTTGGTTGCTGTCTTTGCTGGTATCGGCGGCTGTAGCGGCAGGTTTTTCTGCTGTTTTGTTGCTGTCTTGGCTGATATCGGCGACTGTAGCGGCAGGTTTTTCTGCTGGCGAGTTATCTGGTTTAATCGCTTCTGAACTTGTTGTTGCTTTTGGTTCTGAGACAGAAGTATTGTGGGCGATCGCAATTTCTGGCTTGCTTTCTTTTTCGGCTAAAGTAGCGGGAGTTTTCTCAGATGGTATTTTCTCGGCACTCTGAGGATTAGTCAAAGAATCTGCTGCTGTAATAGTGTCATCTTTAATTGCACTTAACGGTGCATCGTTGCTGATTCCTGTCAGCGTATCTTTGACATCTGTACCTGACGGGGAACCGGATAAGGTGTCGCGAACACTACTGCTGCTGCTTGCTGACTCGCTTAAACCGCTTTTGAGAGTGTCGGTAACAATTAATGAATCATCTGATTTTTTGCTATTTGTATCGGCGATCGCATTTTTTGAGTTAAGCGTGTCAGTCGGACTGGATAGCTTTTCGGGTTCAATAACTGGCTGAGTTTTGCTGTCAGCTATCAAAGCACTGCCGCCGATATTTTGACTGTTGCTGTTGCTTAAAGGGTTGAGGATGGGAGTTTTGGCAGCACTTCCCGGTAAAGTGTCAGTTGTCAAAACATCGGTTAGCAGAAGGTTGCTGGAAACTTCATTTGTGGTAGCCATTGAGATTGCACTCCTAGTCTGTGATTGAATTAAAAGTGATATAATGAGCTGAAAGGGGGCGATCGCCCGTTTGTCTAAAAGTGCGATCGGCCTCTTGTTATTACTTACGGAATCCAGCCCAACTTTTTACGCAAATCTGGAAACTTTTTTTGGAAACGGGCGATTGCCAGATATTTATTAGTCTCGACTTCACCCGAAAGACCGCCAGGGAATTAATTCCCTGGCTCATAGCTAAAGTCCTCTTGCATAGGACTAATAGACAAGGGTATAATTTCTGTTTTCACCTGAACGCGATCAGAATAATAGATATTTTTATAGGAAATATCTAATTAATTCTTCAGTCCTCTTTAGAGGACTTTCGCTATGAGGCGGGGGTTTAAACCCCCGCCGGACTTTCGCTATGAGGCGAAACTTTAAACTCCCGACGGACTACAACGAAGTGCAATATCTCAGATTAAGCAACGGTTGAATTCCAAACTTTTTGTTGCTGTTTGTGCTTCATCCGCCAGCGGGTAACGACAGCACCAAAAGCTAAAGTACCCAACACAGTAGTTGGTTCGGGAACTGACTCCGGGTTATCAATCGGAGTAGTGTTGTTTCCTGTATCGAAACTAGCACCGACATGGGTAACTTTATTAGGACTATATGAAAATAGGTTTTCGATAATTTTGATAGTTCGATCGCCACCATTCGCATTGAGAATATGCGTCCCAACAGGAACATTCGATGTCGAAAGTCCCTGCAAATTATTGGCAAAAAAGTCAGACCCTACAGGCTGAGGATTCAGCATTAAATCTCCAACAAAAGAACCGTTAGCGCTGATATTCTCAGCACCGGTAAACAAACCATCGAAGCCGAAGTTGGTCAAAATTTGGTTTGCCGTGTAAGCGAAATCATTATGATCAGTACCAATTAGAATACCGCCTCCTGCATTTTTAAGAGCTAAAGCTTGGTTGATTGTTGCTGCTGTCGCTGAAGGAGTGAGGGTCGTAGTTTCTTTGTTGCGGAAAGCGAAAGAGCTGTCTAGAATGAATTCTGGCTGCTTGTTGGCCGCCCAAGCATTAATCGCGCCAAAATCTACTGTGTTGAGAATCGATGTTTGATAGATACTCGTGTCGAACCAAATCTGGTTGTAAAACCCAACAGGCTTAGAGTTGAGCGATAATCCGAGGCTGCCAGGAACCTGAGTCTGAACGAAATCAACATCGAATACTGTTCCGTTTTGATAATTTTCTAAGGTATTAGCGATCGCCCCGCGAAAATCTCCTAAATTTCCGGTACCAAGGCCGCGAGTTGAATTCATGTAAAGAATATTTGTTGTCGATGCTGTCTTCGGAGGAGGAGGCATTTTTTTGAGCGCATCAATAAAATTGCCTGCTGTCAAGTTATCTACTGGCAATTTTGTTAACAAATCCATGACAGTCAGGTTATTAGCCTTCTGAGCGATCAATGTCACAACTTCTTGTATTTCTACATCTGTGATACCAGGTTGCAACAATTGCAAAAACTTTTTTAGTTTGTCTGGTAACTTAGCCGCTGATTGTGGATCGTTTGGATCGAGGCTGATGATTTGGTTTAGTTGTTTTCGCAGTACCAGTGATATCGATTCGCCATTTTTGTTAGTGGCTTTTGATAAAACCTCTGCCCAATCCTGTAAACTAAGGGATATATTGCCTGTGTTTGCCAATTTTTCTAAGTCAGCAACTTCTACAGGATTTGTTCCATCCAGAATAGTCACCGTTTTTGCAGCTAATCCCGGTGCAGCTATTCCCAAACTCAATCCTACTCCTAAGCTCCAGAAAATTCCTCGGACAACCCAATTTGAAATTGATGGCATTAGTTTTACCCCAGTTTGAATAAAATACATAGAACCCGATCGCCCTTGAATCAAAACAACAACAGTTGCGGAGGACGATCGCCCTTTTCCCCAAAGCCCGCGCCAGCAAAGCCATACCCCAGGAAATCGCCCCCTTATTCTTACTTACGAAATCCAGCCAAACTTTTTCCGCAAACCTCAAAACTTTTGTCCAAAACCCCTAAAACGTAAATTTTTGTAACAATTGCCCCAGAAATGCGTAAAAACTTCCGACGATATCCGAAATATAAATAGAAGTTCCACCAGACTGCACAAAAATGCCCAGAGGAGTGAGGAGAGCCCGATGGACGAAATACTTCGACAGCTAGCCCTAGAAGCTCAACAGCACCCAGCCGGAAGCCAAGAGCGACAGATAGCATTAACCAAATTGATAGACCAAATTTACCGTCATAACAGACTTACTCGTCCCCACATAAATGACGACAACCTTCGTCATCTTTATGAAGACATTTACAGCGAAGCCCGGTTGAAAATAGTTGAGCATATCTGTCAAAACATTGACATCTATGATTCACAAAAACCAGTCATGCCTTGGGTGAATCATTTCTTTAAGTTTAGATTTCAAGATGTGTGCGATCGATATAGAAGAAGAGAAAGAATAACTCAAGGTTTATCGGTAGATGAATTAGAGAAATTTGAACAGAAAGAATGGGAGATTTATCAACAAAATTATCCACGACTGGAAATTATGGAAGATACCGAAAGACTACGGAAATTAATAGAAGAAGATCCAGATCATCTTTTCCGAAATAAAACTATCAGAGGTCGTCCCGATATCACTTGGCAAGTCATAGCTTTAGCCAGATTAGATGATGAAAAATGGGAGAATATATCTCAAATATTTGACAAAAACATTTCAACACTCCAAAGTTTTTACGACCGAAATATGCGGAAATTTTCAGATTACATTCGTAATAAATTACAGTAGGAATTGAGCGGAAACGGAGAAATTAATGATGAGTAAAATGATCGAACCAATAACTTTCACAGTGCCATTATCTTTTGAAGCCCACGAAATCGCCCAACAGTGTGGCAAACAATCCAGTCCGAAAAAATTCAAACAAGTTTATCTCAATACCCTCGCAGTGTATGCAGTAGATTTTTACCTTCGCTGCATGGGATTTGAGACAGATTGGCCGGTTAGCGATAGTCGCAATCCGTTAATGCTGAAACTTATGGATGTAGCAGATTTAGACGTTAAACAAATAGGAAAAATAGAATGCCGTCCCGTCTTGCCAGATGCCGACGCTTGTCAGATTCCCTACGATGCTTGGGGAGACAGAATTGGTTATATAGCCGTACAGTTAGACCAATCTTTGAAACAAGCAACGCTGTTAGGATTTACCAGAACAGTAGCTAAAGAAGTCCCTCTGGATGAAATGAATTCCCTCGAAGATTTGCTCGTCTACATGAATCGAATTCAACAACTGAAACCAGTTAATTTGATGAACTGGTTCGATGAAATTTTTGATGCGGGATGGCAAGTAATTGACGATCTATTAAATCCCAAACAATTGCAACTTCGCTCTTTTAGAAGCAACAACGCATTACCCATCGATCGCGGCCAGAAAATTGATTTGGGAATGCAATTAGGAGAACAGTCCGTGGCACTGGTAGTCACGCTGCCCCCAGAACCGGATTCAGAAGTGGATATTCAGGTGCGAGTGTATCCCATGGGAAATCAAACTTATTTGCCTCCTGGGTTGAAATTGATGCTGATGGATGAGTCAGAAGAAGTGATTTTCAAGGCTGAATCGAGAGAGGCTGACAACTTTCTTAATTTTGAATTTTGTTCAGACTTAAGAGAATTGTTCAGCATTACTGTAGGACTGGGAGATGTAAATGTGAAGCAATCTTTTCGTTTGTAATTGTATCCGGTCGGCGTTATGTAGAGCGTCTAAGCCATTTTTATTGGTTCCTGATTCCTCGTTACTAGGCTCTGTCTATTGGTGACAAGTTAACGTTAAACTGATAGTCTCTCTTGTTTGTATCGAAATCTGATCCCCCCTAACCCCCCTTAATAAGGGGGGAACCGGAAATCGCTCAAAGTCCCCCTTCTTAAGGGGGATTTAGGGGGATCTAGACTTCGCATCAAAGCGACATTTATTATGAATTCCAGTCTTAAGTTGTCACCAATGGACATAGCCTGGAAACGAGAAAACGATAAACCAGAAACATCCGTTACATCCGTTACAAAATCCGTTGCCGAACTCCCCTATGTCATCATTAACATTTCAAAACTTTCGCGGTCAAAATCTCCAAGGTTGTTCTTTCAAAGGCCTTGATCTGACTAATACAGATTTCTCCAATGCAGATATCAGAGGTGCAGATTTTACCAATGCAATTCTCGATGAGGCTAATTTCAATCACGCTCAGTGCGGACTAGCTAGAAAATCGCAAATCAAAATCTTCATAATTGTAGCACTGCTCTCGGCTATATCAGGAATAGCTGCTGTAATTGCTGTTGATAATACCTTCAAATCTCTCATTCCCAAAACAACCCAGCATATCGGTTTTCTGCCAACTGCAATCATCTTATTCGTCAATGCTATTCTGTTGACTACCATGATTCGCCAAGGGATACAAAAAGCTTTGGATTATTTAGGTATTGCGGCTGCTGTTTTTGTACCTTTAATTGGTTTTTTATCTGCGTTCTCGAATGATAAACATCCAATACTTTCCTGGTTAAGGTCTTTTAGAACTGGTGCCTTAATGAGTGCCTTGTCTGGCGAAACGAAGGCTAACGATATTCCGTTTTTAATTGTGACTTTAACTGCGGCTGTCGTTGCAACTACGATCGCCATTGTCGCTCTTCCTTTAGCCCTAACATTGGCTGAAGTTGTTCTGGGGAGGGCGATTGCAGCTTTGGCTTTATTTGAAGCTCTGGCTATAAGTGCGATCGCCACCGGAATTATTGCCAGAAATTCGTTGAGATATTTAAAAGCATCCGTGTTAATCCAAGCTGGAGTAGTTGACAACACAAACAATAAATGCTATGATTTCCTAAAAAAATGTGTGCAAGAATTTCCCGATGCGCCTGTAGTTATTGCGGCGATCGCTGGAGCTGTCATTTTAGCTGTAGCTTTGGTATTATTAGGAACTCACATTGCTCAGAGAGTTTTAGCCGAAGATGATAAATACGCCGTAATTCGCCAGTTAGCGATCGTCATTGGTGCGGCTGGCGGCACCAGCTTTTGCGGCGCTCAATTAGCCAATACTAACTTCAGCTACGCCACCCTCAAAAACACCGATTTTAGATTTGCTACTATCCACCGAACTATGTGGCATCACGCTCGTTTTCTCGACTGGGCAATAGTGGACGAGACAATATTAATTAATCCTGCAGTGCGAGAGTTGCTTGTCACCAGCAACGGCTATCACAAATCTTATCAAGGCATGGATTTGAGAGGAGCAAACCTGATAGGTGCAGACCTCAGCTATGCCCAACTTCAAACAGCAGACCTCAGTCAAGCGACTTTGGAAGCAGCTAATTTAGAATATGCAATATTTAGTCAAGTTCAGGCGATCGGCACTGATTTTAGCAATGCCAAAATGACTGGTGTTTGCGGTTTAGGAACCTGGAATATTGACAGCACTACCCAACTCGAATGGGTAGATTGTAAGTATGTTTATTTGCTAGAAGAACCGAAGCCGGGAACGGACGATCGCGAACGCCGTCCCAGCGGTAACGACAACTATCAACCAGGAGAATTTACCACTTTTTTTGCAGAAGTTGTAAATACAGTTGACTTGATTTTTAAGTACGGTGTTGACTGGAAAGCTTTCATGGAATCTTTCCAACAGGTGCAACGAAAAAATCCTGGCATAAAACTCAATATTCAAAGTATTGAAAATAAAGGCAATGGAATTGTCATTAAACTCGCCGTACCTCCTGAAACCGACAAAGCACAAATTAACAATGATTTCAATAGTTTCTATCAAGAAGCGCTACAAGTGCTAGGAACAGAAGCGCCCGCCCTGCAAAACTCAGCAGAACAACGCCAATACTTGCTGTCAGTAATGGAGGATATAGTCAGACCGTTGTCTGAACAAGTAGTCATCTTAAACTTGGCTAGCGGCGACTTGAAACAAGGGTTTGACGTAACAGTTGAGATTTGGTGCGATCGCCAGCGCTTAGCAATAAAATTAGAAGGCAAATTACCACCCCAACCAATAATTTTCCAACATTATCAACAGTGGCAAGAAATGTATAACATTCAAAACCATCGGCGAAAAAACCGTGCCATAAAAATAAAACCCGGTATCACTCACTGTTCCATACAGGAGCTAAAAACCTTAGCTGAAGAAGTAGAAATAGATGTAAATAAGTGGCTAGAATCCGAACAATTTTTCTCAATCAAGCAGGGATTACAGGACAAGTTAAACAGCACTGACGAAGTGCGGGTCATCATCCAAACAGAAGATAACTTACTGCGAAAACTCCCCTGGCATCAATGGAAATTTTTTAATGCTTACTGTCAACCAGAAGTAGCTTTAAGTCGCAAGGAATCTAACAGAGTAAAAAAATCAGTACGACCCAGAAAAAAAGTAAGAATTTTGGCAATTTTGGGCGACAGTACAGAAATCAATGTCGATAAAGACAGGCAGATATTGGAGAATTTGTCAGAAGCAGAAACCATATTTTTGGTAGAACCAAATTACCAGAAACTTAAGGAATATCTCACCGATGAAATAGGCTGGGATATTTTGTGTTTTTCGGGTCACAGTCAGAGCGAAGTAGATGGCAGTACGGGGGTGATTTGTATCAATAAAACAGATAAGTTAACTGTAGAACAGCTAAAAGATTCCTTGAAAATAGCTATTAAACACGGTTTGGAAATAGCAATTTTTAACTCTTGCGATGGCTTAGGCTTGGGTAAGCAATTAGCTGATTTAGATATCCCTCAAATTATCGTGATGCGTGAACCGGTGCCGGATTTAATCGCCCAGGAGTTTCTGAAAGTTTTTCTCAAAGCTTTTGCTGGCGGCAATTCTTTTTATGTTTCCGTGCGGGAAGCACGAGAAAAACTCAAACAGCGTTGGGATCGGGAAATTCCCGGTGCTAGCTGGTTGCCTGTTATCTATCAGAATCAAGCTGAGTTTCCCAAGACTTGGCGAGGATTGCAAGGGAATACTTAAGGGCGAGTAATTATTTTACTGCTAGTTGATTTTTAGGAGGTATTAATGTCTGTATTTACTCAAAAATTGTTGCTATATGTCTGTCACCATAAACGCTATTTACGAGTACAAAAAAGTCATAATGCCTCCCACGGCTTTACTTTGATTGAATTGTTGGTTGTGATATTTATCATTGGGATATTATCAGCTATTGCTTTACCTACTTTCTTCAGATTAATCAGCAAAGCTAAAGAAAGTGAAGCTACACAATATATTAGTTATCTGAACAAACATCAAACTGCACAATATTTAGAAGGATCGGGATTTACGAACTCTTTCGGGACGATCTCATTTCCACAGCCGGAAACACCGAGTTCGGCGGCTGGTATTTTGAAATCTGTTGGCTTTTCCGTGGCAGAAACAAACAATTATTTATACGGGATAAAACTTGCCATTTATAATAACAATCCGCTGGCTGTTCAAGTAGCTTTGTCTAAACAATTAGGCGTTCAATCTTATTTCGGAATTGTGTATATCAAAGACAACAGCATTACCTGCGGGCCAGTTGCATTACCTATCAGCTTGTCTTCTCCCGTGTTTCAACAGTTAGGAATATTAAACAATTTGATCTCGAATCCAGGGAATTATTGCTCTCAGTTGTTTTCATGAAAAGATTGATAAGTAAGCCCACAGAAAAAACAGCATACACAGAGCCCCGACTTTTTAAAGAAGTCGGGGATCTAAAAGAAGAGCATTTTACGTTGAATAGTGACAAGATGATTCAGTAACTAAAGCATCAATATTTCTTTCTCATCTTTCTGTTAGAAGCTCTTTTAGGCAATTGCTTAATTTGACGATCGCCTACTGGAAGTTTGACTTCTATGCAGTCTTCTTCCGGTTCTCCGACTTGGGAATCGACAATTTCCTCTTCATCATTAATGCCACTGATTTCAGCCTCTTCAACTTCCTCAAATTCCGACGACTGCGGTTGATGTTCTATTAGCTGGACTGCTAATTGTTTTATGTTCTGACTAATTTCAGTTTCTCGGCTTTCATTCTCTGTTTCCGGGGTCGATAAATCTGCCTCTGACGCTGAACAGTCATCTACTTCTTGACTAACTTCACTTTCTATGATTTGATTATCTACGATCTCCATTGGTAGCGGCTGCTGTGAGGCTAACAACTCTTCAACTCGCTCTGCAAGTATTCTTAGCTGTTCGTTGAGAACCCGAATTTCTCGGTTTTGCTGCTGAATCATTTCTTCGGCATCAGCAAGAGTTCGATTTCTCTCTAATATCACCTCATTTTTAGTTTCTAATTCCAAAGCGCTCATAGCCGCTTTAATTACATTATAAAAATGCGGCTTAGATACATCAACTTGTTTAGCATTATGGCGACTTTTTCCCAAAAGTCCAATCTTTTGTCCTTGCTTAACAGCCAAAACAAAACCTTGATGATTTTTTATTTTTAATTCTTTGACAAAATCTACTTGAACTAAACTGCAAATATATTTGTGACAGTCAAAATAAAATTCTGCTTTCATTAAAAAGCACCCCTTCCTGCTACAGTCCCGCAGAATTATAGCACGAACAGAGTTTTTGCGGTAAATAAAAAGAAATAAATAATCGATCGCCCATTTTGATCAAAACTAAATTTCATCCTCAACAACATCTTCCGGCAACTCTACCACACCCGCAATCAACTTCCAACAAGGGTCATCTCCCTCCCAATCATCGGGCCGCCAAGGCATACTCAAACTCACTGTTACCAAACAAGCTTTTTGCGGTCGATACCCCAATTCTAACTTTCTAATAAACACTGGATCGGTAATTGTTGCAGTCAATCTTTGACCCTGCTGCGTGACAAGAGATCCTTCCCATTTATTACCACCTTCAAATCTTTGACTTAGCTTTTTTACCGTAAATCTTACTGCTTTGACTAATTGCAAAGTTAAGCGATCGCACATTGGCAAAGACTGCATATATGCCACCGTAACATATCGCAAATCGTTGTGCAAAATATATTCTTGACTCTGGCAATATTTCAGCAAATATGCTGGCGGAACTTTCCCTACTTGCCGCCATTTTCCCGGTAAAACAGAAAGATTTTCACACTCAAAGCCAAAGTCCGGCCCCGTCTTTGCCAGAGGAATTTCTAGAACATCTAACAACGCGGGTTCAAGTCTATTTATCTGCCGCATTTCTTTAGGAATTTGGCCATCTGGTAAGTCGGAAACCGGACGCACCCACTTACCTTGAAGTTCATTAATTCCGGCGATGCACCTGTCGCCGCGTTTCCAGGAATTAGCGAGACAAATTATCCGAGTCATTCGATTTTAGATTTTAGATTTTAGATTTTAGATTAGTGGTAGGGTGCGTCAGACGAAGTTCTAGGGCGATGATTGAAAATCTCCGATCTGACGCACCTTACTAAATATTAAAGATGATTAATTGTAACATTTTTCCACTTCTTGCTGAGATATTCAGCAACTAAGCGGCGGTGACAATTATGAGGTTTTGGTTCGCTACAAAGCAGACACCCGCAGTCTAAAATATCCGATGAAACCTTGTGTTCAATTTGTCTATCGCCCATTAAGCCCAAAAACTTCTGTTCATAAACCTCCCAATCTCCCTTTTTCTTTTTATAATCATCCAAAATATCTTGAGTCGGCGCTAAATCCAGAATGTGAACATACTCAATATTACCAATGGTTCGCAGAAAATATTCTAAATCTTTTCGCTTAGCAAAACCAGCCAACTGCGATACATTATTCAGCCGCGTATCTATCACCCTGCGGACTCCCGCTTTCATCAAAGTATCAAAAAACTGCTCGGCGCTTTTTTGAGTAAAACCAATTGTAAATAAATTAATGGCTTTCTTTTGTGACATAAGCGATTTCCAATCCGTGACGATAATAAGCTGTTTCTAAATCTACTATTTCCTGTTTAACTTGAGGCTCTAATTCAAACAAGCTTAGCTGAATTGGCTCATTATTTTTTTTGCCTTTGTTAAACTTGCTCAAAAGTCTTTCTTCTAAATGCTGGTGCGATTCTAAATTGCCATCGGAAAGAATGTGATGAATTTGTAAATTAAATTCTCTGAGTTTCTGGCAAACTAAAATAGTCCGATGACAAGTAATCGGGTCTTTTTCCGCACACATTAAACAGATTTTATAATTTGCTGCGCCTTGGATCAAGCGCTGAATTCCTTCGGAAAATAGAGGAGTTGCTGCTATGCGATCGTATAAAGCTTTACCGCTAGTATCGTAACAGCTTAAATCCTCTGGTCTCGCGCCCAACTCTTTGCCTAAAAAAACATATTGAATGCCGACACTTGACAGAGAAGCTTTAATTTCGGATTTATTAAAATGAGGTAAATAGCGGCTAAAAGGATGCGACCGCACGTCCGCAACCGCCGTAATTCCGTGTTGTTGCAGCAGCAAAACAAACGCTTCAATACTCAGATTGGAGTGTCCGATCGTAAATAATTCCATTGCTTCGATCTTACTATTCAGTCTTTGCCTTGCGGAGGAGAATTTGTGTATCCCGATGGTTTCAACCTGTAGACTTCAACCTGTGGGTTTTTTCACCAACTTTTGAATCAAAAGTTGCACAGCCAGCAGCATCAAACCCAAAGATGCAAAAGCAAAAACACCCGCACCCAAAGCCACAATCCCCATGACTAAAGTTCGCACAGCCGCGCCAATGTTAATCGCAGTCACATTGTCAGAATGAATGGGGGAATTTGCAAAAGTTTGGACTATAGACAAAGTTAGCGCGTACAAAGCCGCCGCAAAGCCACCCGCGATCAGCGAACCCATCACGCACCGCAAAATCGTCGGCGGCGTGGAAGATGCAGAGGTTGCATCTCCAGCCGAACTCAGAGGTTTAGAAGTAGAATTTGGATTAGTTAAATCAGTCATGGCGATTTTAGATTTTAGATTTTAGATTTTAGATTTCTGGTTAATTCACCAAAACTAAAATCCCTGTTGCATGACATATTATCAGTTCTTCGATCTCAATAGACTCTGCGAAAAGTTAGATTAATCTTGACCCTCGCCTGTTAGACAGGTTTAACGGGCGATCGCGATCGCACCCTCTTCGAGTTACACCCTCGAAATCGGCGGTTTCGTCTCGTTTCCCTCCGAAAAAATCTGAATTCCAGTATTGCTAAACTGTGCTACCCAAAAATCCAAATCTGGAGAAGCGATCGCACTTTTAACCCGTTCCATAACTTGCTGAGCCTGCTCTGAAGACTCGGCCAGCGCAAACACCGTTGGCCCGGAACCCGACATCATCGTTCCCAAAGCCCCCGCCGACTCAAAAGCCTGCCGCAACTGCAACACCTGCGGGTACACAGGCAAAGCAACTTTTTCTAAATCGTTGTGCAGCAATTGACCAATTTTCGATCGATCTTTTTGGGCGATCGCCCCCACCATCGGGCCCGAATGCAGCCGTTGCCGGCGACACACCAAATCTTCCGCTGCACAATAGGAACTACTGAACTGCTGGCGATAAGTTTGATACGACCATGCAGTAGAAATACTGAGATTGCGGTACTTGGCCAACACCACAGAAAAGCCCCCCAAATCAGGCAGCGGCGACAGTTTATCTCCGCGACCAGTTGCCAAAGCCGTACCTCCAGCAATGCAAAAAGGCACATCCGAACCCAAAGTTCCCCCCAACTCTTGCAACTCCGACTGAGTAAGTCCCAATTGCCACAGCAAATCCATCCCGACTAAAACCGCGGCCGCATTGGCCGAACCGCCGGCAAGCCCCGCCGCCACTGGAATCTGCTTGTGAATGGCAATCTCGACTCCGCCGTATTTCGCCAAAGCATCGGGGAATTGCTTCGCCAACAAATCCGCCGCCCGGTAGGCCAGGTTATTCTTGTCAGGAGGGACTTGCGGGTGATCGCAGCGCACGCGAATCGTGTCCGTACCGATCGCGCGTAAGTCAATTCGATCGGCTAAATCTATACTTTGAAGTACCATCGCCAGTTCGTGATATCCGTCGGGGCGATCGCCTATGATTTCCAGATACAGATTGATTTTTGCGGAAGCTAGCAGAGAATATGAACGCATAGGTGATTAAGCCGCAGGTGAAAGAAACCCCTGGTTGCAATTAATTGGCACCAGTCCGAGTCCATTTTCTCACAACTCAAAGGAAATATTATGCAGGAAATGTGGAAAACTTTTTTTAGTTCCGGGCCATTTATTCCTCACGGCCACTGCTATCTCTGGCATACCCCGTTAGTCTGGCTTCACCTTGCCTCAGATTCTATAATTGCACTCGCGTATTTTTCCATCCCGATTACATTGGTTTATTTTATTTCCAAACGCGAAGATTTGCCATTTAATTGGATCTTTGCCCTGTTTGGAACCTTTATCGTCGCCTGTGGCATCACTCACATATTTGAACTCTGGACACTTTGGCATCCTACCTATTGGCTTTCAGGAACAATGAAAGCAATTACTGCCCTTATTTCCTTTGCTACAGCCATACTTTTGGTAGACTTAATGCCTCAAGCCCTAGCACTTCCCAGTCCCGCACAGTTAGAATCCGCCAACCGACTCCTAGAAGCTGAAATTGTCGATCGCCAATTAGCAGAAGCTGCACTAAAAAAAGCCAAAGAAGAATTAGAAATTAGAGTTGAGGAACGCACCGCAGAGTTAAAGTCTCAAACTCAACAGTTAGAATTGACCAACCGACTCCTAGCATCGGAAATTGTCGAGCGGCAATTAGCAGAAGCTGCACTAAAAAAATCTAAAGAAGAATTAGAAATTAGAGTTGAGGAACGCACCGCAGAGTTAAAGTCTCAAACTCAACAGCTCGAACAAGCCTTGTCTGAATTGCAGCAGGCTCAATCAAAGCTAATTCAAAGCGAAAAAATGTCATCTTTGGGGCAATTAGTCGCTGGGGTTGCTCATGAAATCAACAATCCGATTAACTTTATTTACGCGAATGTTACTCACGCTCGCGAGTATGCCGATAGTTTGCTAGAATTGGTGAATATCTATCAAGAGCAGTATCCGAATCCCTTACCCACACTTAGAGAAAAACTCCAGTCTGTAGATTTAGATTTTATTATCTATGACCTACCAAAAATATTAATTTCTATGAAAAACGGGGCAGAGCGCATTCTCGGTATTGTCAAGTCGCTGCGAATTTTTTCGCGCCATGACGAAGCAGAAATGAAATTAGCCGACGTTCACGAAGGAATTGACAGCACACTGATGATTTTGCAAAGCAGATTGAATGCTAAGCCCGGTTTGGCGAAAATTCAAGTTATCAAAGAATATGGCAATTTACCCCAAATAGAGTGCTATCCGGGACAGCTAAATCAAGTGTTTATGAATATCCTGGCTAATGCTATTGATGCTTTAGAAGAAGACAGTCACAGCGAGGGGATTGCAGCCAATGAAGCTGATCGTCGCCTCATCAAAATTTCTACCAAAGTTTTAGAGAGTCAAGTGGTAGAAATCCGAATTAGCAACAACGGGCCAGAAATAACAGAATCGGTGAGGAACCAGTTATTTAATCCATTTTTTACCACTAAACCAGTAGGTAAAGGCACGGGATTGGGTTTATCGATTGGCTATCAAATTATCACAGTAAGACATAAAGGCGAATTGCACTGTATTTCTGCACCGGGGCAAGGTGTAGAATTTATTATAAAAATTCCCATGAGGCTGCAATAAACCTTTAAAAATCCCCATAAAACCTAAATTAAACTGTTAGGAGTCACAGCGAAAAGCCCGGATAAAAAAACACCCCGATATCCGAATTATTTAATAATTCTGGTATCTAACACAATCCTGAATTTCACACATCGCACATAATATTATTACTCAAACTTACCCATTGATCCACGCTTAAATCTTCAGCGCGAGATTGAGGATTTATCTGTAACTCTTCTAGCAATTGAACGAGTTTATCTAAATCCACAGCCCCTTTCAAATTATTTCGCAGCATCTTGCGCTTGCTACCAAATCCCAACTTAACTAAATTCTCCAAATAGCGCGGATTAACCGCCACAGTTTCTATCTGTCTGGGAAGCAGCCGCACCACGGCGGAATCGACTTTTGGCGGCGGAAAAAAGTCTTTAGACGGCACATCGCAAATTAACTCGCATTCTGCTAAATACTGCACCCGCACTGATAGCGCGCCAAAAGCTGTCGAACCCGGTTTAGCGTAAAGCCTTTGGGCCACTTCTTTCTGCACTAATAGCACGATCGCATCGAAGGGTTTAGCCGCAGGAACAGATATCGTTCCCAGCAGTTTTTGCAGGATCGGGCCGGTAATATTATAAGGAATGTTGGCAACAACTTTATTGGGATTTTGGAATTTGGGAAAGGCCGTTAGTTCAGCCTCTAAGTCCATTTCCAGGATGTCGCCTTGTAGCAGTAAAAAATTGTCGGTTTTGCCGAGTTGTTTGGCTAGCTTGAGACACAAATCTCGATCGATCTCCACAGCAACAACAGACTCAGCCGCAGGCAGTAAACGCCGAGTCAAAATCCCCGTGCCCGGCCCAATTTCTAGGACGCGATCGCGATCCAAAGAAGCCGCTTTCACAATCTTATCTAAGGCTTTCTCGCTTTTGAGCCAATGTTGAGCAAACTGTTTTCGGGGTCTGGTCGATCGCATTTTTTGAATTTTTGGAGAAATCTTAGCCTGTCATTCTATCACAGCTCAATATCTCTTCCCAACCTACGGTGATGTTTATTTTTGTTAACAGGGGTTGAATTAACCAAAAAACTTGGGCACTATAATAAGGACAAACGATAAAAAATAAATTTATTTCTTCCCAATTACCAACAGGACAACACGTAAGTCACGGAGGCACGGATAGCGGTTTTTTCAAATAACCAATAACAAATAACCAATAACAAATAACCAAGAACCAATTACCACTTCCCCAAAAATGAAATTCCAACGAGTATTTGGTACATTACCCAAAACCACAGCCAGCGCCCCCGGCAGAGTAAACCTGCTGGGCGAACACACAGACTACAACGATGGATTTGTACTTCCAACTGCGATTCCCCAGCGCACCACAGTACAAATCGGCTTCAGCAGTGACGATCGACACCATGTTTATTCAGCAGAATATGACGAACTCATAAATTTTTCAGACGACGATACCATACCGCAAAAATTCGTCAGTTATATCTGTGGCTGCCTGAGACTTGTAGAAAAAGAAGGATACAAAATACCGCCAATAAATCTCTACATTACCTCGACTGTGCCGATCGGAGCCGGTTTGTCCAGCAGCGCCGCTTTAGAAATAGCCACCCTCAGAGGAGTGCGCGCCCTACTGAACCTCCCCCTAGACGACGTGCGCCTAGCTCAAATCGGACAGCAAGTCGAAATCCGATATGCCGGCTTGAACTGTGGCATCATGGATCAAATGGCATCGAGTTTAGCAGACACCAACACCATGCTATTGATCGACACCCGCAGCCTCGAATGCCGCCCGATACCTTTTCCCACAAACACAGAAATTTTAATAATTGACAGTGGCGAAAGCCACGAACTAGCAGCAGGAAGTGGCTACAACCAGCGGCGCGCCGAGTGCGAGGAATCCGCGCGGATATTGGGAGTTAAAGCTCTCAGGGATATCGCCGACCCCCAAGCTGTCGAAGTATTACCGGAACCCCTCAGAAGACGAGCGCGCCACGTGGTTACGGAAAACAACCGCGTACTCGAAGCGGTAAAATCTTTACCAGCCAAACGTTTTGGCGAGTTAATGAATGCTTCCCATGCCAGTCAGCGCGACGACTACGAAGTTTCGGTGCCGGCAGTAGACACGCTGGCGGCAATCTTGCAGTCAATCCCCGGAGTCTTCGGCGCAAGGCTGACGGGCGGAGGTTTTGGCGGTGCTTGCGTAGCCTTGGTGGAGAGTGGGAAAGCGGGTGTTATCGCATCCGAGGCGATCGATCGCTACCAGCGCGCGGGTTATACTGGCCGCGTTTTGGTTCCCGAAGTTAAAGTTAATTCTTAACGCCAGAACTATCTCCAGGTAGAGAAGGCCAGCGCACAGTGACGATCGTCGAATCCTCCTCCGCCGACCAATAATGAGGCACTCCCGGTAGCCAGAGAGCATAATCTCCTTCGCGAGACAGCAAGATTTCTTGCTCTGGAAATTGCAGGCGAAACCGCCCTTTTACCAGGATAGAAAGCGTTGTGGCTTCCGCATTTACCGCCCACTGAGTCCTACAATCTCCGGCGGGGTGAGTGCCCCATTTTACCTCTAAAACAGAAGTCGATCGCGGGTCATCTTCAGGAGTCATAAAGTGACCCGCAAACCAACCGCCCCGACTTGCACCTTCAGCGCCCGCATTTCCGAAAACCACTTGAGATGACATCAATTAATCAGGTAAACAACAAATAGCTTGAGAGCACAAACTCTACGTTTTGTACTCAAGGACATCCCGCTCGATCGCTCGTGTCGTAGGGACACTCCAAGAGTCCAGAGGTGTCAACTTAACGTACAACCGATAGTCCGACAGTCCGACAGGGGTTGAAACCCCTGCCTCAAAGCTAAAGTCGTCTGAAGACGACTAATGAGTTTTTCAGTCCTCTTTGAGAGGACTTTAGCTATGAGACAGGGAATTCATTCCCTGGCTGCCTCAAAGCTAAAGTCGTCTGAAGACGACTAATGAGTTTTTCAGTCCTCTTTGAGAGGACTTTAGCTATGAGACAGGGAATTCATTCCCTGGCGGACTAACGGGTGGGCGGGAGGACTGGTGGACAAAAAGCTTAAGTTGAACACCTATGGGCTTGTCCTAAGTCCCTACACTCGCCCTGTCCCTACAAGGGCTTACCACCAAAAGTGCGATACTTACTTGCGGCCCGAAGTTTGACCTTCCGTAGTCGCTATTTCCCCAGCTTCCATCAACTGCTTAAAGCGACGTAAATCATTGGCAATTTGCTGTTCGGGAGCTTCGCCAAATAGTTTAGCAGCACCAGCACCAATTGCACCGCCCGGAGGGTTGTATTCGATGACAACTTTTACCTCAGTACCGCGTCCCGCTGGTGCCGGTTGAAAGCGCACAAAGCCAGAATTGTCAACATCAGCCCCTTCCACAGACGCCCAAGCAATTAAGCGATTTTCTTCTTCGCGGACAATCTCTGCATCCCATTCCACACTATTGCCCATCGGCGCGCTGGCAATCCAGTGAGAACGTTTTTCATCTATTACCGTAACGTGTTTGAGATGCTTCATAAACCGAGGTAAATTTTCAAAATTGCGCCATAAACGGTACAATTCATCCGCCGGTTTGTCGATCGTCACCGTCTTTTCAACTTTAATGCTTTGATTCGGATCAGCGGCCGACTGCAAACCCTCCACAACCCCCAGCCCGCGAGCCGCTAAACCGCCGCCCGCAACCGCCAGCAAAGCACCTCTCAAAGAACGCTGCGACAAACCAAAAAGCACCAGCGCCCCGCCACCAATTAAAGATGCCCAGCGTTCGGTATCGCCGCTGCTACTTTGGTTTTGTTTGTCGGAATTTGTCATTGAACTCGATTCCATTGCTTTAAACCTGGTAAATTAATAGCGGAAAATAGCAGCTAAAGGCGCCTCGTCCGGCACTTTTTCCGGTGGCACCGCGTAAACAGTTCCGCCATTGAGAATAGTTTGAATTGCTGCCGCATTCAACAAATCTTCGTCGCCCAATTCTGCATCTGGGTGGATTTGCACCGCGTTCGTATCGGGATTAAAAGTACCCCACTGCTGAACGCCAAGAGCAACAAATAGTCGATCGACTCGTCCAAAATAAGCAGCCGAAACAGCTTCTTTCAAATCAGCAGAAATTTTATCGCTTCCTGTCAGATCGTGGTATTGTGCGATCGCCTCTGACTGAGCCTGCAAAAACAAAGGTTCCACCAGCGGCAAAGCTTCGGCCCGCAACTCTTCCGGCTTGAGAAGTTTCTGATTGCCTGTAATTCCTTCTTCAAATAAATGCGGGTAGGTATTGGCTTCTCGGTAAAGCGGGAGCAAATACTCAACTCCAGCTAACACTAAAGGAGCTTTTTTATTGTGCAAATATTTGTGCAGCGCCCCATCAATTATGTGGAAATACTGCAAAATTTCCTGCTGGGGCTCATCTCGATCTGGACTTCCTTGACCGTGAAAACTTCCCGGCTGCTGAAAAGAATTATTAGTGCCTCCTTTTGAAGTAGCAATCCGAAACTGACCATCTTTAGCAGTCGGGTCATATTGCAGAGCCTCCTCAAGGCTTTTCGGCAAGTTTTCAACTTCAACTTCCCTAGCACTGTAAGGCGTACACTCAATCAGCCTCACTTCCTTCTGACTGAGAGCTAAAACATAAAATAAATTATCTCCTGTCAGCATAGGCATCAGCGGTTTGACGTGAAAATTGTCGCTCACAACCACTAATTCCTCAAAATTCACCGGACAGGTATAGTAGCGGAAAAATCCCGAACCGACAAAAATCGCCAGCAGGTTGCTTTGATTTTCCCAAAAGTTTTCCTGGTCAATTTCTGCTCGGACTGGCTCTAGCAATTGGGCAGCTTCTTTTTTGTCAAATCCGTACTCTACAATTTTGTCTTCAGCCTCTCTGATTAAATTTTTGAACCGAATCGGGTTTTGTTGAATTTCTGTTCCTTGAGTCACTGGCATATAAATTGAGACGCACAATCCAGGAGATTGTTGTACCAGTGCTTTGAGTTCCTCTACAGATATTAAGTTCATTGCTGAAACTCCTTTTCTAAGGGGGGTTTTGTAATAAAAACAACCGATTCTTTAAAATGTATCTCTCCTGACATGACCCCTGCGTCTGCCTAAAGTAATGATCGGCTGCTGTAGAGCATTTCATCCCCGAACTAAAACGGGGTTTCCCGCCGCTGTTCCAATCGAACTGCTTATTACCTAAGATAGACGGCGCTAACTCGGCGGCTACTTTACCATAATTTACTTTAGTCGGCTTCCACTACTCGTTATATCTGATGAAAACAAAAATGTTTCTGGGGTTGCTGTGGGCAACATTTATTGCCTACACCTTGCTGCTAGCTCCTCTCGATCAGCCCGGAACGTTAACAGTTATCGAAAAAATGCTCAAGTTGCAGCTAGAAGGAATCAACCCCTACCTTGTCACTATATTCGCTCTCATGGGAGTCTGGCCGATGGTCTACGCTTGCCTCCTATTCATTGATGAGAGAACCCAAAATATATCCGCTGGGCCTGCTTTCCTCGCTTCCAACGGGGCAGGTATCATCGGCTTAATTCCCTACTTACTCCTCCGCCAGCCCCAGCCACAATTTTCCGGCCGCAAAGATATGTTGATCAAAATATCAGACTCCCGCTGGACAGGCATTGTACTTTTACTAACTACTATCTGGCTGTTAGCTTGGGCTTGGTTAAATGGAGATTGGGGAGATTATGTCAAGCAGTGGCAGTCAATTCCTTTTGTGCATTTAATAACTTGGGATTGTTGCTTGATGGCTGTAATATTTCCGTCACTTTTGGGAGACGACATGGCACGCCGCGGACTCTCGGACGATCGCATTTTTTGGGCAGTGTCTCTAGTTCCGCTGTTAGGGCCGCTAGTTTATCTTTGTCTGCGCCCCCCTCTGCCAGAATCTGCAACCGAAATCGGCAGTTTCCCGCTAACAGCCAGAAGTTGAAACATTGAAAAATTTGGTAGTGTTCAAGATGTACTTTATTGACTAGCTCAAATGACCTGCCGGAGTCGTCATCCCAGTTGAGAAATTCCTCGAAGGAAAGGGTTTTTTGGGCGATCGCAACCATTGATATTAACCTTTTGCGTAGGTTGGCTCTCTGTTGTCTGTTTCTAGCTTAACGCTTTCAATATCCATTTTAGTGTGCATCAAAGGGGTAGCTTAGCAATACGATCGACCCATTCCTCTGCACTAGATGCTGCCCAAATCAAGAGTAGTTCTTCGATGACAACTTCCATCGGTATTTTTCGGGAAACAATAATGACTCCAGCACTCTGATTAGTAGTAATGAACTCAGAAAATTCCGATGGCATTGTTTTGCGATCGTGGCTGACAAGAACACGTCTTTGCTGTGCTGCAATTGCCAGCACTTCTAAATCTTTAACGCCTTCTAACCCAGCAGCAAAAGCAGTTTGAAAGTCGATTGTAGATTCTCGTCGCAGTAATCCTGTGACGATCGCCTGATTTAAGTCAGCATCAGCTTGATAGCGCACATTCACGATTGCACCTGCTGTGTTGCTGCTTTAGCTGCAATCAGTTTGTTGTACAAAGCTGGATCGCTGGTTTGTAGAGGTTGAGGCATGGCATCAAATGCAGCTTCTTCGGCGGCTAAGTAAGCGTCGATTTCAGCGCGGTTGGCTAGATAAAAGGCGATTGCCCCATAAACCTGTTCCAGTGTCAGTAGTGGGAAAGACTGAACAATAGTTTCGGGCGATAATCCTTGACAGAAAGCATAGGCGATCGAGTCAAGAGAAATCCGAGTTCCTTCAACCCAATAGGCATCATTCCGATACTCTATGTAAGTTTTAACTGCTACAACTGGCATACATTTTTTTGATTCTAACTACTTATTATCATAGACGGAAGAACCCGCAGGCAGCCCAGGGTTTGCATCAGATCTGTCAGAGGTTGGTTGCGGAAGGTTGCGAGTTGAATTAAGGCTTGAATGCGGGTAACGTTGAGTTGTTCAAGGCGCGAGCTCATTTGGATCAGTTGCTTGTGTTCATCGGGAGTCAGGGTTTCGGCATGACGCTTGGCGATGAGGGCATGGTATTCTTCCCAGGTTTGTGCACTAAAGCCGATGTTAATTTGTTGCAGCAAGTCGGCTTCAGTAGGTTGGGTGGTTGGAAGTCTAGGCTGGAGGCGTTCTTGCAGGGTGTTGAGGATGTAACGATCGGGTTCCACGCCCTGTCGAGATGCTTCAGTACGGATCTGGTGTTCGAGTTCGGGAGAGAGGTTGAGGGTGATGGTGGTCATGGTTATCTTGGCAGCAACATCTATTCATCATTTTAGCGATCGGGCTTTCACCTTATATCGAACTTCATCGCCTGGGACTTCTCGATTTTACTGCCCGCGTCCTGGTTTGCAATCTACGAAACCTAATGCTTCTGTGCCCTTGAAAATTGGCGATCGAAATGGCGATCGGATATTCAATTTTCGCAGCACGCGCAATTAGAGCAGCTTTAATTCGTTCTGGCAAACGTCCCAAAATAACTTCGGCATCAGGAGAAAGTTGTTCTTGAAGTTTAGCTTGCATGACATTCACCTTTGGGTTGGAATTTGATAGATACATTCAAGCCACTACCCAACTCAGATTTAGCGGTCTAACGTTGCCAATCACCCGCCGCAAATTACCTCAGACTGCCACCGACAGGATTTCGACGGTCGGGTGCATTGGCGTTGTTCGAGTGCGCGCATCTCTTGCCGTATTTTGATGCTACCGCAAAAAAGCGCGTAACTTTTCAAGTTCATCACCCTGTAAACACTTAGCAAAAGAACGGTGGGTCCGAGCATTTGGATGGGGGAGAAAAGCAAAAAATCTTTCACGATTCCCTATCTCAACGAACTCGGATATTGAATTTGCTGTAGAGATATTGAATTGGCTTTGAATCACTTGCTTTGCGCGTGCCCCCAGTACCACTATCACTTTTGCTCTTGCTAGTTCTAAAACTCTCAACAAGTAGGCTTCCACACATTGCTCCTGTGATTCTTCTACACCAGTTTCGGCACGAGACTTACAATGCACTATCTCGGTAAGCGCATAATCAATGCCTGGACTAACGTTCCGTTGAAGTAGCTCAATCGCACGTTGTCTAACCGCTGCCCAAAATCGAGTAGAGCGACTATATTTCCCGTCTTTTAGCAAGGATTTTGTACCATCAACGATCCAGTGCTTACGTCCTCCTCCAAAACGGTAATTGAAATAATCGTGTACTTCGCTACATGACCAATCCCAAGTTGGGTAATCTTCATCAGAGCCAATTGATGGATTTGAACTCAGGAAGAGAATGGGTGCTTGCTCTATCTGTCCACTCCAAGGTTCAGGCACTTGAAATTTTTCTAACCCAATTGCATTTTGAGAGTCAACAATTTTACGACATGGATTTTCAACAGAAAGATCTTCTTGACACTCTCGTGCATGGGGACAATGAACAATTTCACTTAGCAGAGTTTTTTCAGACATTCCCGAAATATATCAACTGATTACGAGTTTACGAAAATCTAGCAGTCGAACTTATAATTGTATCGCAGTTGCGGTACAATACCCAATAGAAGAGAAAAATACCGCAGATCGCTGATGTATTTCACCAAAAGTGGCACTAATTCACATAGCAATTGCTGCCGTTCGATGAAAATTCAACCAAATTGTCATGCGGCTAAAACAGGACGATCGAGCTTGCGGACTGCATACAGAAGCGTAGCTTTAATATAGTCAATTTCCAAGTCTGGAAATTCTTCGATAAACTTAAAAATTTGCTCACCCGCAGCCAGCAACTCTAGGATATCGATGACTCGAATCCGCATTCCCCGGATGCAGGGACGATCGCCACATTGTCTTGGGTTCACTGTAATTCGGTCAAACAGATAAGCAACGGATGCTGGCATGGGTTAAAATTATTTAAAACCTTTGTCTCTAGCTTACTTCATTTATCGCCCCAAACTCACACCGCGATATAATTCTGCGATCGCCACTTCCAACTCAATACTCTGTAAAGTATTATTCGTAGGTTAGGCGTAGGCAGGAAGTGGCTCATAAACGAGTTCCATGAGTTTCTCTGAGGGAATGGTTTCCATTGCATAGGTATTACCTTGAGCATCCGCAAAATCTACTAGATAAGCACGATCCTCAAAGCTCATCAGAATAGTGCCAACTTGTCCAGGTCGGAGCAAAATTGGCTGATAGGTTGCTTTATGGATTGCGTGAATTTCTTCAGTCAAGGCAACAACATCATACTCGTGTAACGTCATCACAGTATCCTCACTTATTGACAGGATAGGTATTAGTTAGCCTAGGAAAGTCTTCATCGGTGCGAATCATCCAACATGACAGCACCCAAGAGCTTCCCGTTTCCGTGGTCATGAAAAATTTGATATCATACTGGGTTCCATAGTTGTCTGTTTTGTAAATTTCCGCCTCCTGATTGACCGCAGATTCTAATAGAACAACTTCTAAAATAGCTTTGTTTTCTAGTGTGATTCCCAATCGATTTCTAAATAGGATGGCTTTATCTTTTCCTTTGGGATGCTGCATATTTAGTGAGTATCGCTCAAGCTTGTCACCCAGCAGTGCCTTCTCTCCGTTGGGTAATTTCATCTGTCGAAATGGTCAAGTCACTTGGTGGAAAGTTTTCATTTGCCAGAAACCGCATTAACTTGCCTCAGCAATTTGCCCGTTGTGCCATATATCGATCGAAAGTTGTGTAATCTCCAGCTTTGTAGTCAGCACGGGCAGCTTCAATTTCGGCAATGTCTTCTGGAGAATCGTCCTCATTCGGGAATAATTCAGCTTCCAAAAATTCCCATATCTTGTATCTTTCAGCAATTCCCAGTGACGAAATAGCTTCCAGCAGTGATTGAAATGAGATGTCTACTTTCACAGTATTCTCAGCCATCAGAACTTTCCTCCACTTTAAATTTTATAATATATCCAGAGCCCCGACTTCTTCAAGAAGTCAGGGCTCTAAAAGCAGACTACATCACAACTGCACTAATCAAAGTTTGCACATTTTGTACAAGAGCAGTAGTCAAATTATGAGTCACAGGCAAACTGTCAACCACTATTCCGGCGCACAAGAGCATCAGGTACAGAATAGAGTATTTGAAGAGCGATCGCGCCACAATCTTATCCTCTGGAGTCTGCAAGAGCAACCAAGCTTTTTGGGCAAAAATAGCACCGAGGAAAATAGCTGTTCCCGCATACACCGCGCCCGCTAAATTCAGGGGATAAACTAGCAGGAAAGTTGCAGGAATCATCAATAGCGTGTAAATCCAAATTTGGCGGGCTGTCTCTTCGTCGCCCTCAATTACGGGTAACATCGGGACGCCTACTTCCTTGTATTCGTCGCGAATCATCATTGCTAATGCCCAAAAATGCGGCGGTGTCCACAGGAAGATAATCCCAAACAGCAGCCACGCACCCCAACTCAAATCTCCCGTCACCGCAGCCCACCCAACTAGCGGCGGAATCGCCCCTGCTGCACCGCCAATAACGATGTTTTGCACGCTGTGGCGCTTCAGCCAGTGGGTGTAAATTAGGACATAGAAAAGGATGCCTGACATTGCTAGCAATGCGGCTAATAAGTTGGCAACAACTGTCAGCAATGTAAAGGATATTGTAGCTAGGGCGATCGCAAATATCAAAGCATCCCGCTTCTTGACACGCCCGGAAGGAATCGGCCGCCACCGGGTGCGCTCCATAATATAATCGATGTCACTGTCGTAGACACAATTAATCGTATTCGCCGACGCAGAAGCTAAAGCGCCTCCAGTAATAGTTGACACCAGCAATAGCGGATCGACTTCTCCTTTGGCTGCCATCCACATTCCTGCTGAGGTAGTGATTAGCAGCAGTAAAATAATTCTAGGTTTTGTTAGTTGATAGTAACTTTTCACGACTTGCGAAAAGTTTTCGTGGAGGCGGGGCCTGTCGTTGGTAAGAACTTCTTGCATCGGTTATTAGTTGTTAGTTGTTAGTTGTCAGTCATTGGTTTGTAGGGGCGGGTTTTACGAGAAATATTTACTGTAGCTACAAGGATTAATAAACCCGCCCCCACCGAGGGATAAATCCGGCCCCTCTTACTCAAGAAATAGATAAATCTGCCTTTTAGAGAGTGTCCGGTTGATTGGTGCTTGTATGGGCGGGGCGGGTTTATGAAACTGTTGGCTTTTAGATCGAGAATCATGGTGAACCCGCCCCTACAAGACCTTGCACTATATAATAACGATGCTACCGGACATGATATTACTCTCAAGCTGATAAAACTCGATCGCGCCAAGCTAAAACACTAAAAGCTATCAGGGTTCCCAGCAAAGCAGCACCGACTGCTTGGTGGGCCACTGTCAGCGGTTCTACCTGAAGGTGCAGCCGGAAAGTTGCTAATCCCAGAACTAATTGAGCAATTAGACAAACACTCGCCCAATTAGCCAGTTTTCGCAAATTTGGACTCAGTGCAGGCTGCCGCCAAGCCATCACTGCTACGGCTAAAGTCGCTGCTGTAGCTGGTACGATACCGGCGATGTGGCTGTTCATTACCGAGCACAATTCTGAGGAGTCCAAACATTGGTGCAGAGCCCATCTAGAGCCTACTAATGCTCCTAACAAACTTTGCAGGTAAACTAACAATGCTGCGATCGAACTTACCCAAGCTAATTTGCCGACATTTCCTGTAGCTTCGTAGGGAGTCAGCATGAAACCGATGACTAGCAGGGCGCCAAAAAATAGTAAAGCTGTTCCCAAGTGAGCGGTAACGATGTCAAATCTCAGCAGTTGTGTTACTGTCAAGCCGCCCAATACGCCCTGAAAAACGATTAAAAATACTGCTCCGGCGCTCGCCCAAGGCAGCCATTTTGGCAGGCGGCTGCGGTAAAACAAAGATAGTCCTAAAAGTGCGATCGCGCTTAAGCCAATTGCCGCAGCGTCCAACCGGTGAAACCATTCCAGAAATACCTGCAAATTCATTTGCGCTGCAGGTATTAATTGACCGTAGCACAGCGGCCAGTCGGGGCAAGCGAGCCCCGCATTCATCACTCGCGTGGCGCTGCCTACAGCCATTAACAGCCAGGTTGCGATCGCAATTTTCCACACTAGGCTGCGGATAATATCTTTTGGCTGCCACTGCACTCCTGCTGCTGCGTTTGGCTGATTTAAAACTGAGTTTGCCATGAACTTTACCTTAGCCTTTGGTATCGATCGAACTTAATTAAATATCGAGGTTTTGCTTTGGCTGAGCTTAGCCTAGCTTAACACTCTTTTTCTCTGACCAACCGTCATTTTTACTACCTTAGCGACACTTTTATCCAATTAGTTTGTCTTTATATTTTTTTCAACTTTCTTCTTTATATTACAAAAGATGTCCTTTATTTTGTCAAACTTAAAAAAACTTTAATCTTTCCCCGCTCCTGGATAATTAAAAACTCCCCCACTGTCTAGGTTGGGCGAAAAAATAAAGATATAATTAAGAAAAAGAATTTATTAAAAAATTGTGATATGAACCGCTCAAAAATGTTTACAAAAAGCTAAACAACATAAAAAAACCTATAAAGTAGGATTCGCAACAAACTAAATGTAGCTGATTGTTCTACCTTAGTAGGAAGTATGACCGCAAATAAAAGGGCAGTCAACAAGTTAAGCAAGCTATAAGCCAGCCACTCTTTACTCCAGGCGTCATAACCGCGAGCAAGCAGCTCAAGGATGGAAAAAGAAACAGGGAAAATACCGGGTTCGCTGGTGGCCCTAGTTGGCTGCATAGCTCGCAGCAATCAGCTTGTGGTACGGTCAAAACAACCACCTGATGCCACAGCAAGCCTCAGAATAAGCACCGATGGTAGAGGCTTTTTTAACGTAATGATCGCAATCGCCACAGCCCTATTTATGGCGTTGCATAATAGCGGGATGATTTTGATTGTTTTGTGGGATGGGATCTCTTCGCCCGAAGGCGTGTATTTTCACACCAGGCGGGACGCTAACCCTTAACTCCCCACAAGAATCATCCTCAAATTGTACAACACCGCGATCGCACCCCCGCCGATCGCAGGGCTGTTTCATTCTCTTGTAGGGGCTGCCCCCCGTGGCTGCCGCCCGTGGCTGCCCCCATGTCTCAAACGCCTGTGAAGTTGTCTGTGGGGGGGTAGGCATTCTTGGCACTACAAGAGTCAAAAACGCGATTTTCGTGAGAATGAAACCGCCCTGCCCCCGATGGCAGACTCAGGAGACACGGTAGCTGAAACAGCACCAGAAATCACACCAGAAATGCCTCCCACCCCCAGCAGCGCCAAATACGGCGAAGAAGCGAAACCCTCAGAGACGGGACAATCCGCAGGTATCACAGTCAACGTCACTGGCTCAAAGCTGCTACGCAGTTAGATTTGTAGAAGATCAAGTTGAAATAAATTACCAAGCGCTAAAATATATGTATATGTCAGCCAAAAATCATCTATCTCCAGTAGCACAATTAGAATAATTGCTACATAAATTATTAAAAGAAGGAAAACTTGTTATTAAATGCGTTACATCCCGTACATTGCTCGTGACCGAACTTCCTAAGTCGTTGAATCTAAAACCTAAAATCTAAAATTCTGCCGCCATGTCCCAAAAAAATGAAACCGTTGTTCTGGTATTATCGCTCCTAATTACGATCGGGCTAGCCGGTGCAGGTATTTGGTGGCTGACAAGCCGAGGCGGCATCAATCTCGGAGGTTTATCACCCCAAAATCAGACATTTCCCAAGTCTCCGACGGGGAATTCCCCGCAATCAGAGCAGGCAATTGGGCAGCGTCTGAGTGCCGGACAAAAAGTGTTAATTCCAGAGCAAGCCACAACAACCAAACAAGCAGCAGTACAGGCGATCGCATCTGGCAACTATAACGCAGCTCTTTCCGACTTACAAGCTTCGCTGAAAACCAATCGCAACGATCCCGAAGCACTAATTTACCTCAACAACGCCCGCATCGGATCTCAAAAATCCTACACAATTGCCGCCGCAGTTCCCATTGGCGCCGATATCAATGGTGCTCAAGAAATTCTGCGGGGCGTCGCTCAAGCTCAAAATGAAATCAACCAAAGCGGCGGCATTAGCGGTACTCCATTAAAAGTGCTAATTGCTAACGACGACAACAACCCAGAAATTGCCTCGCAAATTGCCAGCGCGATCGCAAATAACTCTGAAGTTTTAGGAGTGATCGGGCATTTTAGTTCTGACGCAACGCTAGCAGCCAGCCAGATTTACCAGCAAAAACAATTAGTAGCAATTTCTCCCACAAGTACGTCGGTGCAGCTTTCAGGAGTTGGCAACAATATATTTCGGACAGTGCCGAGCGATCGGTTTGCGGCTAATGCTATTTCCCGCTATATGCTGACAAAATTGCAAAAGAAAAAAGCTGCTGTATTTTTCAATTCTGCTAGCAATTATAGCAAATCTTTAAAAAGTGAATTCACTACTGCTCTTTACGGAGATGGCGGACAAGTAGTATCGGAATTTGACTTGGCTAAGGGCAATTTTAATGCGGCCGAGAGCTTTAAAAGCGCGATCGCCCAGGGAGCAGAAGTGATTGTGTTAGCAGCCAATACCGCCACGCTCGACCAAGCTTTGCAAGTAGTGCAAGTAAACGCCAAACGCCTGCCGTTACTCGCAGGAGACGACGTTTATACTGCTAAAATCCTGCAAATCGGTGGCGCGGGAGCAACAGATATGGTGCTGGCGATTCCTTGGCATATTCTCGCAGATCCGCAGTCAAACTTTCCCCAAACATCCAAACAACTGTGGAATGCTGAAGTAAGTTGGCGCACAGCTTTAGCCTACGACGCGGCGATCGCGTTAATTGTTGGTTTAGGGCGCAATCCGACTCGTACAGGCATTCAACAAACTTTATCGGCGTCAGATTTTTCCGCAAATGGAGCATCGGGCCCGATTCGGTTTTTACCTTCGGGCGATCGCAATCGAGCAGTTCAATTAGTAACTGTTAAACCCGGAAATCGCACCAGTTACGGTTACGAGTTTGTGCCGATTAATTAAAAAACAAGTTCTGGTCATTTGTCTATGTATAGCCGAAGGAAGAAGGAAAAAGGAAGAAGGAAGAAGGAAGAAGGAAGAAGCAATAAAATCAATCGTGTCAGCCATTAAAAACGTCCTAACCGTCTTGGCGGTTGCTATAAAATCTACCATTGTTCCTGGGCGGGGGCGGCTTGATGGGATTGTTTGTTGTCGTGATAAATGTTTGGTGAAACCCGCCCGGGAGGGAAACTCGATCTACAGTTGCGAAACTCCGATCGGCCTAACTGCCCTATTCCTCTCAAAAACAGCCCTCGGTTTCAAAGCAATTCTCAACAACAGCCACAGCGATCGCCATTCTCCGGGAGTTTCCTGCCGCTGCCACTGGCCGGGCCGACAGTACAGCATTTCGATCAAACAGCGGTGCTGGCTAATGTTCAGGCGATCGAACGCAATTCGCACAGTGGGAAATTCCACAAAACTGCCGTCTTTCCCATCCCGAAAACTTGACTCCAACTGAGATTTATCGCTCACCAACTCAATCTTAGCCACAGGAATAAAACAGTTCTCTTCCATAATTTCTAGAGTCGCCGAATCGCAATCAATCAAACCTTGGGCCAAAGGACGCTCAGTGCCCAACTCAACAACAGAGGGCGCTACGGATCTCCTTGCTTTGACTGCCGCACTGCGAGAGAGCGCTTTTATTTTACCCTGCAATAAACTTGTCTGAACGGCATATTTTGGCAAAATCTCTGCTGGGGTCAAACTCTCTTTACTACCATTACCTTTCACCGCAAAACTTGGCCACTGCGTCAGAGCAACTTCAGCGCCACTTTCCGAAATTACAGTAGTTATACCCCAAAAACTTTTACCGCCAATATTTAATTGTACCACCCTGCGTAAATTGAACCATTCGTAAATGTCCGGCTTAGGAATATCCACCAAAATTAGTAAGGCAATCCCGATCATCAGGAGGTTGTACGCGCTCCAAACCCATCCCAAACTCATTCCTTTTGACAACAACAAATGTGCACTTTCTGATATTGACTGTACGGTGCCTACATTTTTCACTAAATTAATGTTTAAATTGTGCCATAAACTGAATGCTGTAGCTGCGAACAAGACAATCAAAGGCCATCCCAAATTCCAGTTAAAATTAAAGCGATCGCTCGCCATTCCTTTTGGCGTCACCTGAAACCCTTTCCCAAAGGGTTTCAGCATGGAACTCACCACCGTCACCGCTAAAGGAATACACTGCACGAACGAATAAATATCCGAAAGCAAAGCCGAGCCCGATCTGCGGTTCAGCCAAGAAAACACAGTCAGTTGCACCAAATAGTAAGGCAGGAAAAAGTACAGCAATTCCCGCGCACTTGCCCGCAAAGGAATTATGCCGAGAAATGAATAAGCTAAAGGTATCAACAGATATAAAACCTTGGTTAAACTGGTAAACCAGTGCACCAATCCTTCCAAATGAGATAGCCTCTGTACGAATGTAAGACCGCGAATTGTTAAAGGATTGGAATCAATAAAAAATGCCTGAAGCGTGCCTCGCGCCCAGCGTAGCCTTTGATTTAGATGAGCCTCTATATTTTCAGCCGCCAAACCCGCACTCAATTTTTCATCTAAATAAACTAAGCGATATCCGGTTGCTGACAGCCGAATTCCGGTAAAATAATCTTCGCAGATTGAATCTGTGACCAAGCCTCCCGCTGTTTCTAAAGCACTCCGCCTAACTACAAAAGATGTACCGCAACAAACCACGCTGTCGGCGCTGTCTTTGATGATTTCAATTTGCCTGTAAAAAATTTCTTCTTCCGGCGCGATCACATTTTCTAAACCTAAATTACGGGAGATGGGGTCGTGGTTGTAAAAGCTTTGCGGTGTTTGAACGAGGGCGATTTCGGGATTTTGAAAAAATCCAACTGTTCGAGTTAAAAAGTTTTTAGTGGGAATAAAATCTGCATCGAAAACTACAATTAGTTCTCCATTAGTTAGGGGTGTGGCATGATTAATGTTTCCAGCTTTGGCGTGAATATTATCGGGTCTGGTTATATACTCGCATCCCAGTTCTTTTGCCAGCAACTTGATTTCAGGGCGCTTGGTATCGTCGAGCAAATATATTTTTTTGTGGGGATAATCTAAAGCTTGACAGCCGATTACACTGCGCCGTAAAATAAAAGCCGGTTCGTTGTAAGTTGGGATAAAAATATCTACGGGCGGGGTGAAGTTTCCAGCTTCAACTGCAACTGCCATGCGATCGGCTTCTCGACGCCGGTCTTTCATTCTCAGCATTAAATACATTTGAATACTGGTGTTGAAAACCAGTAGCATTTCTAGGAAAAACAGCCCTAAACTAAAGATACCGTTGAGGGGATCGGTTAAATTTAGAGTAGCGAGCGATCGCCATAAAACGTAGCGAATGGTTAAAGCTAGAATTATTGCAACTACCACAGCGCGCGACCATTTCTGCGGTTGAGGCGAAATTTTAATTGCAGCTAAAGCGGCCGAAACCAGCATAAAAGTCGGCACTAACAAATACATCTTGCTCGTAGCAGGCACTTGCAGCCACACAGGCGGGTTTTGCTGCCAAATGTTGATTGTGGCAAAAATACCGCTGACTGTACCTTCACCGGCAAACCAGGCCCCGGCGATCGCACCTGCGAAAGCAACCGCACCCAACACGACTAGCGTTGCCGCCGGCACCCGCGAAATCCGCCCAAAGCGGCGTTTCAAGTCTTGAAAATCAAATCTTGAAGTTGTCATAAAATAATTTTAAAGTCCCGATCGTGCATGCCACAGTAAGGGTTTCCTGCTGTCCACTTTTTACTTCAGTTGAAAATTCCGACACTCCCCAATTACTATTTTTACATTTTTTAACATTCTGACCCTTGTATGATAATTCATCTTGCTTGCTGTTGCCAAACTGCTAAGCGAGTCCAAACCTGGCCAAATATAGCAGAAGGAAGAAGGAAGAAGGCTTTAGTTACCGAGGAGAGAAGTCAATCGATTTTAGATTTTAGATTTTAGATTAAAGAATTGAAGCATTGACCCCCCGGATAAATTGGGGGGCTTGTATCCTGGATGCTTTCGGTCAGAAGCAATATTCGGCAAGGATTTCAGCAATGTCCGTAACAGGCTTTCCGGCCTGTTCCATAATAAAAAATATTTCTTGGGGGCCGTTTCTGCGACGCCGCCCATAAAAATCTTACTAAAAATTCTGCCACATCTCAGTCATAAACGTCGGGCGCGCTTGCTATAGTTCAAAAAAAATTACACCAGTTCTCAATCTTGGTGAGGTATGCCCACGGAGGCCTATGCCCACGGAGGCCTATGCCCGCTTATCAAGCGTGCACCTCATGTTACAGAGAAAGGCTATATCTTGTCTAATTACTAGAAACGCCTTTATTGGAGTAAAGCGGAGTTGATTGACGCATATTGATAGCCATCTTGTTTGTGCAAGAATTTGACGTTGCTCAGATCTTTTGTACTTAGTCGAAAATTACCGATCTTGATCTCAACACCTTTATCTGTTGGAGTCTTGACCCGTCCAACGTAAAGTCCTGATTGGAATCGCTTGCGGTCTTCTAGAAGCTGAATGGCAACAATATCACCAGTCCTACAATGAGTAAAAGACTGTCTAGGCTTGGCACAAGGAAAACCGTATTTATCGTTTCTAGTGGACTGTCGATTCCCTTGTCCTGTTGATTTAATCAGCAAGGGCTGTAAGGCGAGCATCTCCAAGGAATCAATCTGACCCACACAAGCCGCATCTAACCAGTGAGTTTTAGGCAGGCTAAGTCGAGTGCGGTTGTACTTGGTCAGACCACCCGAACCCTCCGAGACAGGAATACCCGTTTCTTTGAGTCGGTTGAACAATGCCCATCGGGTTGAGTTGACCGCAGCCGCGTCTTTTAAGGGGCGCTTTGCTTGAGCTAGAACCGATCGCAGAACATCTGGCTTTTTGGCTAAGAAAACGCTAATATCCTGAGTCCCTTTTTTGAGATTGCATTTCTCGCAAGCCAGGCACAGATTGGAGATCCGATTTGTGCCACCTTTTGCTTTGGGCTGGATGTGTTCGACTTGCAATGGTGTGTCAGTCACGTCGCAGTAAGCGCATTTCCTGTTCCATTTATTCAATAAATACTCGCGGATTTCGTACCCACATAAAATGCCTTGCTGATACTGAATGCCTGAGATTTCTGGGTTTTCAAGTTGTTGTAAATCAAATCTGACAAGCTCCTGAACGATCTCACTGATGGGTGCAAATTTGATTAATTTATTCACCCATGTCAAAGTAGTTTCTACGCGATGCTGCAAACTTGGAGGCAACCAACCTGAAGGGCGGGTGCGATTGAGAAACCGTGCTTGCCGATAGCGAGTGTGACGAGAACGCCTCCCCCGACGTAGAGAACGACGGGATTCTAAAGATGCTTTGATGGCTTGACCGCGATGAGTCAACTCAGCACCAAAGATTACTTTGTCGTTTTGAACAAGAGCAATCCCTGTGGTTTTAGAACCGGGGTCTAGTTTAATTGTGACGGGTTTAGGAATATCTGCAACCTCTTTTTTGAGAATGATGCTGAACGGATATTTTCTAAAAACAGATGCTCTACCCATCGATAATAAACGTCTCGCCATAGAAGGCTTACACGGTGTAAGCGGTTTCTTTTTAGCATCAATTACAAAAACGAAATTGGGTTTCAACATTTTGGCGTTGTTTCCTAAAAGTAAAGTTTGCTTCAACCCTGTTATCTTCTCGGTACTATGCAGATTGCACTTCCTCTAACCAATCTCGGATGTTTAACAATCTACTTACAGAGCTTGGAACTAGCGAATCCCAAGGTGTGAACTTAAACGCTTAGAGATAACGATTACTCGCTTTGAGTGGTCTGGAGTAGCTGCAATACCTCGGATTACGCCGAAATACTACGGATTGGTGCTACTCTACAAATCAAATAGGATTGCTATATCAAACTATAGCAATCCCTAGGATTTAGCAATTAGATGAATTTGACATCTAACTAAAGGTAGATAAATTTTATATTAATTTAAAAAAATTACCGCGCTCGCAGCACAAAAACAAAGCCATCAAAAAACTAATCAGCAATTTCTAATTGCGAGATTGCATAGCGGGCGACAGCCAAACTAACTCTGGCTTGTTCTATTTCCGACAATTGGGCCCAAGGTCTTTTAGTTGCCATGACCAATTCCCCCCCCTCCGAATCAACATCTCGCATCGCATAAGCCAAAGGACGTGCCAACACCTGCAAATCTTCCTCAGCCCACTGAGGCAAAATATCTAAGACGCACTCTACCATTTGGTCAGCTAAAGATTGATACTTAACAGTTGCGTTTTGTACGCTTTGAGCGATGCTGGCCAGAAAATCTTGAGGCACGCGAGCAAATTTCTCGCGCAAAGACTTTTGCAGAGCAGTCGTCAGCCAAACTTGTTCTAATTGCGAGAATAAAACTTGGGACTTCAGGGCAATATCGCTGTCGCTGAATGAATCAGATAGCGCAAATTCCTGCTCTAGGGCAGTTAAATAAGATTCGGATTCAAGCTGTGCAGGATTCCAGGGGTAAGCAACATCAGTCTGAACAATTGTGGCGAGAAGTTCCATCTGGGCCTGAGTTTGAGAGTCGCGAAAATATTCAGAATCAGCAGATTGGGTAGCCATGATGTAATACCTAAGTGGGAAAAGGAAAAGACAGAGGGGGGACTGTGCCAAGAGCGGCGTTGCGAGCTATCAGTGGTAAATAACTCTTTTAAATTCAGACTGGAGACTCAACGCCCAGAACTTTGCTGTGCCACTCGCCGCTTGTCTTCATTAGCTACACCCGCACCTTAATTCGTTCCGCAATCAGTCTCACTGTACCCCGAAGTTTTAGGAACCTCAATAGTGAACTCAAAAATCTGACCTTGAGAACTGCCAAATTTTAGCTGAGTCCCGCTGCGTAGCAGCAATTCTTGGTGGTGAACTCTCTGCCATCCCTCAGAGCCCAAAACTAGAGTCCCGTAGCGAGAAAAATCGCGCAGGAAGTAGCTAGGTTCTTCGCGGCTATCTCCGATAGTGTTTCGGCAGAAAATCTCGGCGTGTTTTTGAGAAACCCACTGTTCTCGAATCACTACGTCGTTTTCTTCCCAGCGTCCGACTCGAACCATACCTGCGCGAATCGGCCAAACCTGATTGGTTGAGTCGGTGGATTTGGCATTTGGTCGATCGCGCCCCCGCAAATAAGCACAAGACGGCAACCGTCCCAGCCAAGTAGAAGAATTTAAAGGCAATTCAGTTTTGAGGTCATCTACCGGCTCAGTTAGCTGACCGTCAAACTCAGGGTGCATATACAGCACAGGCAGCGTCCAAGCCGGTTGATTGAACTTGTAGAGCGTCAGTAACTGCTGTCTGGCGACGGCGACTGCCCGATCGATCGACATCCGTCCGGCCAAAGCTTGGGCAAAACTTTGGATAAAACTCAGGGCCTCGCGATCGGCGATCGAGTCCCGCATCCCCAACACCGCAGGCACCCCGTGATGGATCAGTACCTCAGCCAAACTGCTGCGGGCGATCGCCTGTTGCTGGCCGTTAGTTGAGTGCAGCCTCTCCACCGCCGGCTGAGCTCCCCAGCAGGCATTAAACACCGCCAGCGTCACGCGGCACCGAACTAATACCTGAGCTAGTTCAGTGCCATTAATCACCGTTTCCGGCCCCAAAAACAGCAAACCGCCGTCGGGGCCCGGTATCCCGTGGCCGGCGTAGAACAGAATGTTGTAACCTTGCGTTTCCAGCCGAGAAATGAGTTCCGCCGGAGTAGGTTCGATCAGAGTATCGACGCGAGTCGGAACGCTGATGTCAGAATATTTGCCGCTGTCGTCGGTTTGAAAAGCGCTTTCCAGAACGCCAGCTAGGGCGAGTGCTTCTGCTTCCAACTGCAAATGACGGTTATTGCTGCTGGAAAATTGAGAATTAGCACCGCGGCCGGGTTCTGCTTGTCCCAAAACTAGCAAAATGTTGAGCGACTCCGCAGGATGCAGGGGTGGCAAAGGTTCAACATTGCTGGTAGTGCGACTGAAAAGCAGTTGCTGCGACAGAGAAATTGCCGGTTGACCGGCTTGAGGCTGCATAATTTCCCAAGGCAAAGCAATTAAATACGGTTCGCGCAAGTCTACGCGCACTCGCAGGGGTAGATTTTGCCCGATCGCGATCCCTTTACTTTCCTGCAGACTACCCTGAATCGGCCCTTCAAACAGCCACTGCCAAAGATTAATCCCCAAATGCTGCATCAGGCGACTGCTGTAGCTTGCGGGTGGCGGCGGATTCTGCTTCCCCCTGTCGCCCCACCCCTGTTGACCGAGGTGGAGTGGCACCAAGGGCGTCGGTGTTCGTTGTTCAGTTTCTGCCAATATATTCTGGTTGTTTTCCGCCGAGACGAAACTGCCATCAGGATTTAGGGGCAATTCGTGAATTGTCCCGGAGGGCGAAAACATTTCCTGCCAAGCTTTCCATGATTGGGAGAGGGTATCGGGCCACATACAGTCGTGGTGAACGTACCCGCTGGGATAGGGAGCTTGTAGAACCCAAGTGGCAAAATGGTTTGCCCCAGCGGTTCTCAGGCGAGCGATCGCTATACTGAGGCAAGGACTTTCAGGGCGCGCCATTCACAAAAAAGCTCGGTAAGTGGGAAGCTCAGAGACTTTAGTCCTGAGAGGAAAACGACCCGGCGATTTCAATCGCTTTGAATCCCCTTGCGGGGTAGAGGGGTATGGTTGCCCCTCTGGTGAGGTATGGTTGCCTCGATCTCCCTTGCGGGGTAATGTTAGCTTCGCCAATGTTATAGAGGCTTGTTAGGCTGGCAGCACTGCCTCAGTGACTTTAAGGCTGTTTAACTACTAGCGACAGAGCAAGGGACTAGCTTCGCATCCCAGGGTGTCGTGACCTAAATAACGTAGCCAGTTAAGGCTTAGGCTGGTCAGTACAGCTTGCTCGATCGCTCTTACAAGCTCAGTGGCTTTAGCCCTGAGTTACTGACAACTACCGACTCTGGATATAGGGTGGGATTGAGTTTCTCTATTTGTAGTTTATCGGGTTTGGGGTGCGATCGAGTGCGTGAGATTGCTTTGGCAGTTTTTACTTTTACTTAGTGCCCAAAAATTTATCTATACTCGGTAAATCTACCCAAGTCCCCGTAGCATTCGACTCCTGGGTCAAATCCATCAACAACTGCGAGTAAACCCCTTCTCTGAGGGAGGGTATCAAGGATTTACCGGCATCTATTGCTTCAACCCACCTATCTACTACTCGAATAAACGGTGCAATTCTCCCGTCTGGATAAACTTGAGGAAACTCCAATCTTTGAGGAATTTTGATTTCACCTAAAGGTTCTCCACCTTGGGAACCCCACAAGCGAAATCCGTGGACGTAATCTTGCTGGTTGTCGCTTCCTAACACCAACGTACCCTTACTCCCGTATATTTCCACCCAGTGTCCCCGCCCTTGATAAGTAACAGAACTCAAACAAACTTGACAAGGAGTTCCCCCGGCTAATTCCAACATCAACGTGCAAGAATCATCTGCATCAACTAATTTTAATTTTCCCGAATCATTCGGATCTGGACGCGCCGAAATTCCTGTAATCAATTGCCCAGAAAGCCTCTGCGGCGCGCCGAACAGCCAGCTAATATAATCAAAAACGTGAGAACCTGTCGCGCCCAAAACTCCGCCGCCTCGCTCTTTTTGCGCGTACCAATTCCAAGGGCGACTCGCATCAGCGCGGCTCGATACCAGCCAATCAATCTTAATTAAACGCTTTTCTCCCACATATTCTGCTGCCAATAATTCTGCTAGCATTTGCCATGCGGGGATGAAGCGAAACTCAAAGTCCATTGTGGCAATTGCTCTCGAACCACCATTTCTAAAATCGGTTTGAGATTCGTTGTTTGCCAATCGGTAAAGTTCCCTGGCTTCATTGGCTGTCAGGGCTGTGGGTTTTTCTAATAATAAATGCTTGCCTGCTTCCAAAACGGTTTTTGCCATTTCAAAATGCAAAAATGGCGGCGTGGAAATGCTGACGCCCGCCACTTCTGGGATGGCTACTATATCGGCGATCGAGTCGCAAGCGTAGGGGATATTGTGGGTAGAGGCGAGATCCTTTGCTTTGTCTAAATTCCGGTGGTAAATAGCCACAACCTCTGTCCGGTGATGGGCCTGGAATCCGGGAAGGTGTACTTTTTGACCAAAACCGGTACCGACTACTGCAACGCCAATTTTTGACATAATTTAATAATTGTTGACTGTTGACTGTTGACTGTTGACTGTTGACTGTTGACTGTTGACTGTTGACTGTTGACTGTTGACTGTTGACTGTTGTTATTTGTTACCTGCGACCAATAACTCATAACTAATAACGACTAATTAATGACTAATAAGCTGTTCGGCATTTAAAGGACTTGCGTAAGGTGCGTCAGCATCTAAGGTTTTCCGTTTCAGCGTAAGGGTTCGCGAATGACGCACCCTACTAGCCTCGTTACTGGTTTAAATGCTCCACAGCTTAACTCCTAACTAATGACTAATGACTAATGACTACTGACTACTGACTACTGACTACTGACTAACTACCCATTCAATTACTTGTTTGCCCAAACTAACCCCCTCAAACAAGTCAATTTCTCTGATCCCTGTAGGGCTGGTGACATTAACTTCTGTGAGATAGCCGCCAATAATATCAATGCCGACAAAGTACAGTCCGTCCCGTTTCAGCACGGGTTCTAACTGAGAGCAAATTTGCAATTCGCGATCGGTAATTTCGGTTTTTGCGACTCGGCCGCCGACGGCCATGTTGCCGCGAAATTCATTGCCAGTGGGAATACGGTTGATAGCACCGATCGGCTTGCCGTTCAACAGCACTATCCGCTTGTCTCCCTCTTTTGCTTCCGGCAGATAAGTCTGAACCATCACTGGAATTTGCCCTTGTTGAGTGCTAATTTCGACCAGGGAGTTGAGATTGCGATCGTCCGCTTCTAAAAACAAAATCCCCTCGCCAGCTTTGCCTCCCAAGGGTTTAAGAACTGCCGCTCCTTTTTTCTCAACAAATTGCCGAATTACCTGCTTGTTTTGAGAAACAATTGTTTCGGGGATCGCTCCCTCAAATTGCAAAGCATACATCTTTTCATTCGCCGCCCGCAATCCTTTGGGACTATTAACTACCAAAGTTTTAGCCGGATCGATGCCATCTAGAAGGTAAGTAGCGTAGAGGTAAGGAATGTTGACTGGGGGGTCTGTCCGCATAAATACTGCGTCCATTGCTTCCAGAGGCTGCAAAGTAGGCTGTTCTACCTGGTACCAAGCCTCAGCCGCCTCCCAGCGTCCCTCTACCACTTTTACTGGGGTGAGGGCTACCCGACTCAGCATTGCCCAGGTTTTGCCGCCGATGACGCTTAGTTCGTTGGCTTGAGTCGCCCAGACTTCGTGACCCAACTCTTGAGCGGCCTCCATCAGCGCTACGCTGGTATCGTGTCCTGGAATTAGTCGCGCGAGGGGATCGATGATGAATGCAAATTTCATTGTCACTTAAAATTAAGAATTGGTCGCAGGAAAATTTGGGCTAACGGAAAATTCGACAGGGAATGCCTCATTTTGCTGCTAGCAGCGGATCGAGCAGGCCTTGAGTATCGAGTCTGTGGATGTCGTCGCAGCCGCCTATGTGTTGGTCATTAATGAATATCTGGGGCAGGGTGCGTCCTCCGTTGGCTCGATCGCTCATTTGAGCTCGTGCCGCTTCATCTCCGTCGATCGCGTACTCTGTAAAATCAACCCCTTTTCGTTTCAGCAGTGCTTTGGCACGAATGCAAAACGGGCAGGTTCTCCAAGTGTAAATTTCTACTTTAGGGGTCATGGGACGCTCAAGCAATAACAATATTTTTTAATTGTAATCTTAACCATAGTGCGGAATGTTTTTAGTTCCTAGGCTGAAACCCTCGATTTTTCGTTGGTAGCAAACTTGCCTAGGACCCTTGAAACCCTTATTCTACGGTAGGCTATCAAAAACTCTGCGAAGGATTAATCTTAACCAATCTTATTTTAATTTTTATATTTTAATTTTTATTATATATAGCAACCTTATCTGTTGCACCGGAGGTTATTCATTGCTGAAATCCTTGCCGGGAAGTGCATTTGCCTTCTTCCTTATTTTTACCCTGACTGAAGTCGCTATAGCTTTCTTCCTTCAACATCCGGCTCTATTTGCAGCGCACAAGCTAGGTGTCAAGTTATTTTTTATATAAATTTAAGTAAACAAATACTCACGCTAAAAAAAACGGAGACTTTTTGAAGGCAAACAGGTTGGCCATCAGCCTGCCTAGCGCTGCGGACCAACCTGCTTGTTTCGCTTTCTGCACGAACAGATCATTCCTGCACCTGTCAGTAGGACTGCGATCGCAGTACCCGGTTCAGGAATAGCAGTTGATGATGCGTTTCTCAAAGGTGTGCTGTATATTTGGGACAAACTCGGCTGGGTCGCCTGCGGGGTGGGTGCCGTTGGTGTTGATGTCTGCCCGGAGGGTGTTGATGCCCGGCTGGGGGGTGTTGATGCCCGGCTGGGGAGACAGGCACTAGAATAATTTCCAGGCCCACACACATTTGCTTGTGCTGAAGCCGGAGGGGCAGCAGCTAGATAGTAAAACGCTGTTGCCATTGTGGCAGAGAGTCCAATTGCTAGTTTTGCCAGTGGCGTACACATAACTATTTAGTTAAACAGTGGTAAAATCGAAAAATAGAAATAGTCCTAGAGATGAGCGCTGTACGACGGGCAAGGATTTTAGAGTTCTTACAATAAATGGATGTATTCTCTGGCCGACGTCTGTAAAAGATAGTATAGCGCTTGAGGTGAGTGCCAAAACACTTTAATAATAATATTATTCTCTTTTACTTTGACATCGCGTACCCTGGTTTGCACAGGTAGGTGGCACAGAGTGAAGCAACCTCTTTTGGCAACATCTGAACCAACAGCCCTTACAGCCATTAACAAAGAGTCTTTTTACCTTGACCGCGGCCCCCGGAAAATATTTATTTAACCGATCGCAAAATAGAGCTGCTGTATTGTACTTTGCCATGCACAATCTGACTACTCTTTTATCATCTCATAGTCCGACTATATCTGTCCTCAGTATATGTACGTATATTCCCCCATGTCAACTATTCAAAAGGAGTATTTAAGTATTTACCGAGGGTAGAGGGCGTATTGAATGAGCTGAGCTAATCGGTCGCGGAGAGTTTCCATCCCCAAACCTTTGGCCGCCGAAATAAATACTGCTTGAGGAAATTCTTCTCGCGCGAGGGCGAGAGTCTCTCCATCCACGGCATCAATTTTGTTAAAAACTACAAGGGCTGGCCCGGGAGTTACGGGCATATCTGTCAAAATATTCATCACCGATCGAATTTGGCTCTGCCACGCGGGATGGGAGAGATCGACGAGGTGCAGCAAAGCATCGGCGTCAGTGACTTCTTCGAGGGTAGCCCGGAAAGCGTCGATCAAGGCGGGAGGCAGTTCGCGAATAAAGCCCACTGTATCTGTGAGGACGATCGACAGGGGTTCCCCGGTGACGCCGGGAATGGTTAACCGTCGAGTTGTGGGGTCGAGGGTGGCAAATAACTGGTCGGCGGCATAGACTTCGGAATTTGTGAGCAGGTTGAGCAGAGTAGATTTACCGGCGTTGGTGTAGCCAACGATCGCCACTGAGGGTACCTCGTGATGATGCCGATTCTGCCGCAGCCGAAAGCGGTGCGCCAGCAGTTGATTTACTTCTTGCTGCAATCGAGAAATGCGTTTGGCGATCGTCCGCCGTTCGGTTTCTAGCTTGGTTTCCCCAGGGCCTCTGGTACCGATGCCGCCACCCTGTCTCGACATTGCCTGACCGCGACCTCTGAGCCGGGGCAGGGCATACTCTAGCTGAGCGAGTTCGACTTGCAATTTACCCTCGCTCGATCGAGCTCTTTGGGCAAAGATGTCGAGAATTACCTCTGTTCGATCGACAACGCGGATACCTATCTGAGTTTCCAAGTTCCGTATTTGTGCGGGGGACAGGTCGCGATCGAATACAACGAGGTTAGCGCTAACCGTCTGAGCTGTGAGGGAAATTTCCTGAACTTTGCCTTCGCCGACGACTGTCTGCGGATTGGGGCGCGATCGTTTTTGGCGCACTGTTTGCAGAACCTGACCCCCGGCGCTTTCAACCAGCCGCGTGATTTCTGCCAGCCCGTCCTCAAACTCCAACTGAGTCATGTGCTGAGTCATGACACCTACCAACAGCACTTTGTCTTGGTCTGCATCGACCTCCCCCGCGACAAACTCTGCTTCAAACTCTGCTTCGAGCCCTTCCACCAAATCCAGAAAGTCTTGGTCGGCGAGTTCGTCCAAATTCAGGGGTTCTGATATTTTCCAGGGAAAGTGTGGACTTTTGATTAGGGACTTTTGAATTGAAGGCTCTTCTATTTCATCAGTTGCATCTGGTTCTAACTGAGCGCTCAAAACAGAGAACTCAAAATTTGGCTGGTCTCCCTGGGGTATTAAATGAGCGAGATAAGCTTCTTGGATGTAACCAGTCGCACCGCCCCCGCGGCGCTGAAATCCTCCCCCCGTCAGTGTCAGCCAAACCAGGGCATCCAGGCGCTGAATTGCCATTGCTGTGAGGGCTGCTTCGCTTGGGGTTTCTGGCTTTAGGTGGGTGGCGATGCAGCGAATGCCGCTGAGGCGACCTCCCCCGTAGCGGGGCAATTCTAAGGGCGCAATCTGCGTTTGGCGGGGTGTACCCACGCCGACGCGAATTACTTGTCCGCGGCGGTTGATGTAGGTGCAGATTGGTTTGTCTATTTCCGTGCTGATGGCGGCGACGCGCTGGGCAAATTCTGCAGTGGTGATGCGATCGCCCGGTAGTCGCTGGTGGTAAAGCTTTTCGAGTTGCTTGAGCTGGCTGGACTTTAAACCTTGAAGATTGCCGTAGATGGTTTCGATAACTGTTTCTCCCGATCGATCTGTTTATCTCTTATTTTAGTTAACTCAAGGACGATCGTGTTCGGGTTTTAAGTTCCAATTTAGTAAATTTTCTTGCCTCTATCAGAGCGCGGCTTCAGTATTGTCGAGTCACCAGCGCCGTTGTTTGCCGCTACGGGGCGATCGGGCTTTTCACAGCAGCAATCTCAACTTCTAGTTTTATTTAGTATCTACAGATACAGGCGATCGCTGAAAAATCTCGCGCAACAAAAGTTAACACTTTATTTTTTGTTTCTAAATCCTCCTTTAGACTTGTCTGTATCTTGAGCCTAGAGACAGATAGCAAAGCAGAAATTAGGTCGCTACCATGAGAAGCGAACATTGTTAAGGAATGTAAAAACATGGAAACTCGTCCTACTAACCTGCCTCCTACGGCTAATGCTTACAACGGCAAAGATCGGAATGCCTTTTTGTTTGGCTTCAACCCGCAAGCAGAACTTTGGAACGGTCGCTTAGCGATGATCGGTTTCTTAGCTTATTTGCTCTGGGATGCTGCTGGATATAGCGTTCTGCGCGACATTCTCCACTTTCTGCCTACCTACATTGCTCAGTAATGACGAGCAGTCTATCCTGTCTGGCAGCGTGAGAAAATGCCACCACTGCCAGACAGGCTAAAAGTTACAAATGGCAGCGAGTATGGTTTTGTCCCTTTGTATCTTTCGTTACTTTTGAATGGCATTAAAAGACTTCTTGCCGTGATTCGATGATTATGGGTGGGGCGCTGTCGCTGGCGCGGTGAATATTAATAGCAACAGATATTTATTGCGTAAAGGCGATCGCCCCTGCTGTATTTTTGGCAAGAAATCTCATCAAGCATTTCTGATAATTTATGAAAAATAGGAGCATCAACGATGATTAACTCAAATTTACTGGCAGTAGTAGCATCGACAGTGACTGACACAGCATCAGGAGATTGGCAAAAGCCTCTGGTGATGTTTGTTTGCAATCTCTTAGCATTGCTAGTTCTCAGCCGCCGAATTTGGTATCCCCACGTCGGGCCGAAAATGCCTTTGCCCTTCCCGTCTCTGTTCAACAATGTTAGCGTACCTGCATTTTTGGCTTGCATGAGCGCAGGTCATTTGCTGGGAGTATTCACGATTTTGTCGCTGAGTACCGGCAAGGCTATCTAGTAGCAATTGAGATCCTTTTGTGGCGATTTCTTGCTGCAATTGGTTTGTTAAAAGGCGGACAAAAAATGGCTGGGGTAAGTGAAAAGCACTCACCCCTAATTTTAATTTTATATATGGAGTGGCGCCGAAATCGTTTTTTTTACCATCCACATTAGATCAGCTTACTATGCTTAAACCCTTCAAATTCCACTGCAAAGCCTTCACCTTGGGGAGCCGCACACATTAACCCAACTTGAACGATTGGTGACTCAGTTAAATAGGCCAGTCGCATCATTGAATAGTCTGACCCATTCAACGAGTATTGCACTTCCACCGTTTCAGCTCGGCGCTTTACCCGCAGCCACAGGGAAACAGGCGGCACTTCAAGCGGCATAACAGACCAATCGGAATAGTCTCGTGTCACAACCGCACTCACGTTTTGGACTCCCTCAACAAACTCAATGCCGCACTTGAGCCAGATATTTTCGCTCTCTCGAATCATCAATCCTGCTTGATCGTAGAGCGATCGATAGCAACCAGTAATTTTGACTTCGGCTGTAAAGTCGCCTGATACTTGACGGTAGTAAAAGTTGCCGTTATCGCGAATAAATCCGTAATGAGTTTGCCGCCAAAAGTCAGTCTTTGGGCCGGCGGTAATGTGGATAACATCGTTATCCTCATGCCATTTTGACATCCTCACGCCCGCTAAAGCGACGGTGATTCCAAACATCACTGTTTGGGCTTCCTCTTTCTGCGACCCGACTTACTTGAAGGAGTTTCCTCACTCAAACAGAGGTCGATGTCTCCAGAGGCATTATAGGTTCCCGTGTGCCCCACGGTACGCAATCCCAGTTCTAATATATTTCGCGCAGCATTCCAATCGCGGTCTAAAACAAATCCACAATGCGGACAAATATGTGTTCTTTGACTTAGCGATTTCTTCACAACCTTTTCGCAATTAGAACAATTTTGGCTAGTGTAGTGCGGTGCGACGGCAACAGTAGCTACTCCCAACACTTTGCCAAAATATTCAATCCAATTCCTAAAAGCTGTCCAAGCGGCATCAGATATAGACTTGGACAGCTTTTTGTTTTTGACCATGTTACGCACCGACAAGTCTTCGTAGGCTACCAAGTCGTTGGACTGGACTACGCACCTTGCTAATTTCACAGCAAAGTCTTTACGCCGCCTACTTACCTTGAGGTGTTTTCTGCTTAATCGATTCCGCGCCTTAGCTCTGTTCTTAGAACCTTTCTGGGTTCTCGAAAGTCGGCGATTAAGCTTTTTGAGTGACCGCTCAGACTTTCTTAAATGACGCGGGTTCTCGACGGTATTACCATCCGAGTCAGTGTAGAAATGGGTCAATCCTACGTCTAAACCAATGGTTCGTCCCGTAGGCTCTCGCTGTTCATTCCGTTCAGCATCAATACAGAATTGCACGTAGTACCCGTCGGCTCGACGCACTACGCGCACTCGTTTGATTTGACTTCGCTGGTAGAAATGCAAGTCGCGAGTTCCCCACAACTTAAATCTTCCTGCTTTGAAGCCGTCGCTAAAGTTTATGCTTCTGAGATCTTCTGAAAGCTTCCATCCACAGGTTTTGTATTCAACAGAATCGCGGGTTTCATGCTTTTTGAAACGTGGAAATCCTTTCTTTCCCGGTTTTGCCTTTTTGCAGTTGTCGTAGAAACGAGCAATTGATGACCAAGCTCTCTCTGCGGAAGCTTGCCTTGCCATTGAGTTGAGCTTGGCAGCCCAAGGGAATTCTTTGGCAAGCACCGCACAGTAGGCACTCAAGTCGTATCGATTCACACCCTTCGTATCTATCCAGTACCTGATGCAGCTATTACGAATAAAGCGAGCAGTACGAATGGCTTCGTCTAGCCTCTGGTACTGCTCGCTCTTTCCTTCTAGCTTGGCTTCAAATACTAACATTTACGTCTTGGAACTGGATATAAAACACTCTATCACAGTTCTGGGGAAATTAAAGCCGTCCTAAAAGGACGGGGCTTTAGACCCCTTTTCTTGGTAAAGGTTCGTTGTACCATTGCATTGTTTGCATCTCCTGCTAACTTCCTCCAATTCCGTGCAGTACCAAATCAGCCAAAAAATGAGATAACATTGCGTATTCTAATCCCCAACGCCAGTAAAGAAAACCAAAGGGAATTCCTAAGAGGGCATTGAGTGTAATGGTGCGGAGAATGACGATCGGGGTTAATGCCCAGACATTCGCAGCCGCAGGCAAATGACCCACACCAAACAATATTGCAGCCGCCACAATTGCCAGCCAAAAAATCAATGTAGAGGGTTGCAGTTTGTCTCGCTCAAAAATCTTCCAAAGTAGCCACGCAATCAATGTCATACCGAACAGTCGCAGCAAGAGTTCTTCGGTGATGCCTCCGTAGAAGGAAGCTAATATGCGTTTCCAGAGGTCAATCTTTAACGCAGTTGTTGAAGCCATTGGCGGCATCCAAGGTTCAAACCCTAAACTCAATCCTATCAGGACGATTCCACCGATGCAGCCTACAATTAGCGCCGTGTTAAGGGCAGATTTAGATATTGGCGCGAAAGGCTGTCGATATACCAAAGCACGAGCTATGGGCGTATCAAGTCCGATCGAGTTACCGAGGCGAAGCCCAATCCAACAAAAGAGAATTAGAAAAATTCCGGTTTGCAGGGCGGAGGCGATCGCCAAAACAGGTAGCGGTGCAGGCAATTGACTTACTGCCGGATTGAGAGACAGCGCATAAGGAAACACCGCCAAGCTTCCCAAACTACCCAGAAACGCCCAGAACAATGCCAATCGGAAGTAATGATTTTTTGCAGTGTTAGCAGACATAATTTTTGAGAAAAAAACGAATCAATTACACTAAATCAGTCTTGAATATTTGAAACATTAAAGCTCGATCGCATTTATGCAACTTGTCTCAGGCCGAATATAGCCTCGGCTAAGGTGCTAAAAAAGCTGGGAATGACGCAGGAAGGTAGCCAAAAACAGCGTGTTTTTCACCGAGGGCAGTTTGAAGAGCTCGAACTTTACAGTTTAGTTAAGGATCACAAGTGTTGAGTCTTGTTACCCAACTTTACTTCATTGCCGATATTCCTCCTACACCCCCTAAATTTATCCGGTAAAAATCAGTTTCTCTTTCCCAGTTTGAGGGTAGTGCTTATCTAGTAGATTTTTCGGTGGGCGATGTATTATTTATTATCTTAGCATTTCATATTTACCAAAGTTGCTGTGCAAAGCTTCAAGACGCTTGGCTTCTGCTGCTTGATGGAGCAAATCAGTTTCAATTTCTTGGGTGTTGGCATGATAGTAGGTGAGTGCCACGTAGACTTGGGCAAGGGTGAGATGAGAAATGCGATCGCAAATCTCTTGAGCATTCTATCCTCGCTTGTACCAGGTTACGATGCGGACGGTAACGCCTTTACCGACGATGTGGGGACATCCATCATGCAGTCGGGGAGGGCGTGTAATGAGCGTACCAATGTCAATAGATACTGCTGTGGTCATAAATTTTATAATTTTAACTATGCTGATAATAGATGAAAACCCTATAGAGGCGCACTGGCTATGAACTGGAAAGCACACATTCACTCAAATCCTAAAATTCTGCTTGGCAAGCCTGTAATTAAGGGGACACGAATATCAGTGGAGTTCGTTCTAGGGTTATTTTCAGAAGGTTGGACGCAGCAACAAGTTCTAGAAAACTACCCAACGCTTAATGCTGAATCTCTACAAGCTGTGTTTGCTTTCGCGGCGGAGAATCCCAATGAAAGTTAAATACGATGCAGAAGCAGACATTCAGATTTTTATCTTACGTGATGCGTTTCCAGCCAATGCTATTTCTGAACTTGGAGGCGTGATTGTCAGTTATGACGAAAGTGACGAACCAGTTAGCATCGAATTTCTCAATGCCTCCAAACGTAAACTGTTTAATGCTCAAGAGCTCATACTAACCATCGCAACTTAGTTGATGCGCTTTAGCGAGATGGCATCGCAGAATTATATCGCGGTGTGAGTTTGGGGCGATAAATGAAGTAAGCTATAGACAAAGGTTTCAAACAATGCCAGCATCCGTTGCTTATCTGTTTGACAGAATCACAGTGAACCCAAGACAATGTGGCGATCGTCCCTGCATCCGGGGAATGCGGATTCGAGTCATCGATATCCTAGAGTTGCTAGCTGCTGGTTTGAGTTTTTAGCAAATTCTCGAAGAATTGCCAGACTTGGAACTTGAGGATCTCAAAGCTGCGCTTCTGTATGCAGTCCGCAAACTCGACCATCCCGTTTTAGCTGCATGAAAATTTGGTTGAATTCTCGTCTATCGTCAGCCCTTGCTGTGTGGATTACTGCTACTTTTGGTGAAATAGACTAGCGATCGGCGGTATTTTTCTATTGTATTGGGTATGATACCGCAACTGCGATCCAATTATAAGTTATGCTTCTTTCAACTACGCCCCTTGGAGATCGAACGATGATAACCTCTGGTACACGCCCGACTCTGAAGTCCTCGCCGTACTTGAAGAGTGGGCTGCTGCTACGAGGCAGAACCGAAAGGATGACATCCTGAAAAACTACGTCGCGAACTTGGTGATTTTCGATGTATTGCCGTCTATGAATTACGAAAGTGCAGAGTCCTATAGACGCAGTTGGGAAGAGTGGCAGCCAGAAACGCAGGGAGAGGCGATATTCAATCTTGAGAATCTGACGATTACTGCGGGCAGCGATATTGCATTCGCTCATGGGTTCATTCGCGGAGGCGGGACGTTGCTCGACGGTAGAGCCTTCCAAGACTTAGTCCGCGCGACGTTCTGTCTGATGAAGGTGAATGGTTCATGGGTTGTCCAGCACCAGCACGTGTCAAAGCCCTACGAACACTCCTGAGCGCAGGGTGCAAACAGCCGCATAACGTTAGTGGTCATTGTAATGGGCAACCCAGTAAACAAAGAAAACAATCATAGATAACTTGCACGATGAGGAAAGAAAGCATGAACAAATCAAATGAACCTAATGCAACTCCTTTTTCTCAGACGTTCTTCCATGGAACAAAGGCTGATCTAAAGATTGGGGACTTAATCGAAGTTGGTTTTAATTCAAATTTTGGACAAAGAAAAAAGTCTAAATATATTTTCTTGACAGCAACCTTGGATGCCGCTGTTTGGGGTGCTGAACTTTCCTTTGGCGAAGGGAGTGAAAGAATTTATTTAGTAGAACCAACAGGACCCATTGAAGACGATCCTGATTTGACTGACAGAAAATTCCCAGGTAACCCAACAAAATCTTATCGTTCATTACATCCATTTAAGGTTGTAGGTGAGGTTACAGTTTGGCAAGGACATTCATCAGAGCAAGTCAAAATAATGAAAGACGGATTAGCTAAGCTTAAAGAACAAGGAATTGATTCATTAAATGACTAACAAAGCATTGCAGCACCGCTCCGGCGCTTCGCGCCTACGCTCGACAGTTTGTAAACCGCCATTTTATGGTTTTGCTTCGCAAAAGTTTTCCACACAATTTCGTCTTACGAACTGCGGCTGAACTAAACGTTAGACTGCTAAATCTGAGTTGGGTAGTGGCTTGAATATATCTATCAAATTCCAACTGACAGGTGAATGCCATGCAAGCCAAACTTCAAGAACGACTTTCTCTTGCTGATGCCGAAGTCATTTTGAGACGCTTGCCAGAACGAATTCAAGCGCATCCGATCGCGCGTGCTGCGGAAATTGAATATCCGATCGCAGTTGCGATCGCCATTTCGATCGCCAGTTTTCTCGACACAGAAGCATTAGGTTTCGTAGATTGCAAACCAGGACGCGGGCAGTAAAAACGAGAAGAGGTGTCAAAGTTTACGGTATACTTCCTTAACGCACCCTACAAGAGCAGCGATCTATCTCTCTACCTCACGTTAAGCTAGAAACAGACAACAGAGAGCCAACCTACGCAAAAGGTTAATATCAATGGTTGCGAGCGCCCAAAAAACCCTTTCCTTCGAGGAATTTCTCAACTGGGATGACGACTCCGGTAGGTCATTTGAGCTAGTCAATGGAGTTGCCATGCCCCTGAGTGAACCCACAACCAAACATGAGGATGTCGTCGATGGTTTATGTCGTCTCTTGGTGGATCATTGCCAATCCTTGAACCTTCCCTACGTTCCTCGACAAAGTAAACAAGTCAGATTGAACGCTGCCCCGGGCGAAAGTGAATCGAGTCGTAAAGCCGACATTGTGGTGTTTGCCAAAGAAGAATGGGTCAGAATGCGTCAAAGTTCTGCCTCTGCTGCTGCCTATATTCCACCTCCCTTGGCGATCGAAGTTGTCAGTACGAATTGGCGGGATGATTACCGCATCAAATTGAATGAGTATGAAACTTTAGGAATCCTGGAGTATTGGATCGTTGATTATGCAGGGTTGGGAGGCGTTCAGTATATTGGTTCTCCAAAACAGTCTACGGTGACTATCAACCGCTTAATCGATGGTGAATATCAGGCACTGCGATATCAAGGAGAAGCCATTATTGTTTCTCCAACTTTTCCTCAGTTGGTATTAACCATCGCTCAAATTCTTGCCATGACAGAAGTTTAGTGTTTCTAACTTATCTGTAAGGTACTCAGTATTGCCAAAAAATTATTAAGGTACGATATACCCTATCAAGCTGATATTATCTAAAATCTTCGTCAAGAGGAGAAACTATGCGATCGCATATCCAGTATGCTGTCGGACTTCGGGTGGATGGAAAGCAAGAACAATGTGGTCTTTGGGTACGCCAGAGGCGACGAGTTCATCAGTGATGCCGTCTTCAATCCCATCATAATGAATCCAGATTTTGTCGTTGCGGATTTCGGCGTGAACCACAGTACCATGAACTCGCAGATGATTTTCCCAACCTTCATGTATCAGCATAAAATGGTTGCGATCGCGGCTGACCACCACATAGGTAATCACATCCCCATAAGTATAAGGAAGATCCGCATAGTATTGGAGAATTTTCTCCAACGTCTCACGCCATTCGTCTACGGGTTGATTTGCGGTTTCCATTGGATAATCTCCTCCGTGTTTGGGTCAAAAACTATCAGGCGAAAACCTGGTTCTTCTAGCAGCAATTGCCCAGCTTCTTCTTTAAACAACGTTTCAAAGGTGTTGCGATTAACAGCTAGGTATAGACGACGCTCTGGCTCTCGTCTTTGCAGCGTTCTGGCGTACATAAAGAACTGCCCCCAAGCATTTTCGAGGTCATTAATGGGCGAAGGGCCCAGAAAGCTTTTGATCTCGATCGCAATTTTTTCAGACCCTCGTTCAGCCGCAATTAGTTTCTGGGCACCCAAATCGACAAAGACCGAGCGGCCCCCAATTTTTAGAATCAGTGGGTCATGAGTGATTGTCCAGCCATCTTTGATGAGGGCAGTGCAGACAATATCGTGATAAAGGTCTTTGGCAGGCATAAGGGCTATTCTTTTTAGCTTCCCTGTCTATCTATCGTATACGACGCAAGTTCAGAATTATTTTAACTTGACTAAGATTCTCCGAAACCGGGTTTTTGACCAAATCTGCCGGCGGCAACGAAATATATTCCTCAAAAACCCGGTTTCTGAACCCCAAATTAATTAGACTGAATTTGCGAATTCAAAACCTTAGAAATTCGATCGCGCGTTTCCTCTAAATGAGCCCGCGTATAAGCATCCGCATTCCGATCCAAATTCCGAATACTCTTGCTCAAACCCTCCCGCAACTGCCGCAACTCGTACCACGCCAAACTCCGCGCATCCTCTGGAACATTCGTTTTTCGCAGTACCATTCCGATCAAAATTGCTAAATGTTCCCGCTGCAAAGAACGCCGAAAAGTTGAAATTTGCATCTTCTTTTCCGGCTGCAAAACCTCTTGCCAGATATCCTTTTGCACAGTATCCAACACTTCCGGCAACCTCAAAGTAGTTTCCGGCGCTGATTTTAACTCGGCATCCCGCAGTCGCGCCAAGCGCACCGGCGATAGCAAAACCCGCAACACAAACCGCTGCAAAAAAGTAATTCGATCGCCGATCGGGTAATCTAGAGGAAACACCAAAGCCGGACTTCCCCAGTGATCCCAGCGCGACGGTGCCAATTTATTCAGCAATTCCGGCGCAAAACTAAACGCATCCGGTGCAAAAACGTACTTCTCTAATGTTGCTAAAGCTTCTCGCTGCTGAGAAAGTTCGATCGGCACAAACGGCAACTTCGCATTAGTATCTCCAGGGCGAATCCGACTAAACGACTGTCCCCCCACATACAAAGTAGCATTCATCACTTGGTTGACATAATACCCGAACACCGAATCAAACATCACCCGCAGTTCGTTATAACCGTCTTCCCCAACCGGAATTCGCTTTTCCAAACGCTTCCACATCGCCCTAGCATTATCCAATTGCCATTGCGAATACCTCAGCATATTGGCGCTGAGATCAAAGGTATTTGCAGCGGGATCGAGATCGACAGAATCCTCATCCGGCGCGTAAGCTAATTGGGCTTGGGCAGCGCGGCTGGCAATTTGTTGCAGCGCTGGTAAGTCGCTGTTCGGGTTTACGCCGCCAATCACCTTGTAACCGTACTCGATCGCCCAATCGTCATAAGGCCCTACAATCGTTGGATAATAGTCGCCCTGCACAGTTCCGGCAGGTGCCAAATTAATCGGTACATAATCCATCACCGACGCAATCATACCTTGCGTGCGAGTTACCTGAGTATTGTTCAAATCCTCCGGTTGCAGCATCGTACTCCCGTGAAAATTGTGCCTCAAACCAAGAGTGTGACCGACTTCGTGCGCCGCCAAATATCTGATATATTGATTAACATAATTGTCAATCGCCCCACTGCTAGGCGCTGCATTTTCCAACAGATCCATCGACATTGCCCCCATCGCAAACTGGCGGCTCGATTCCAACCCAAAACACATATCCGAACTCGACATCAACCGCGATAAAGGCGAGCGCTTTTGCTCTTGGTATCTTTCTACCAAAGTCGGCAAATCATCAGCCATTCCACCTTGAGCATTTTCCCCGCTGCTTTTTCCTAAATCCCCATTTTCTAGCACATTCAAATAGCGAGAATACATCCCGAACTGACAGGGATTGGTATTAGAACCGTTTCGCCCTTGAAAACTCTTAGATAGCGATCTATTTTGTTCCACCAAAGACCGATAACCCTGTTTGATTTCCCGGACAACATTAGCATCCAAAAGAATGTCAGCATCCAAAATTTCCCCCGTCAGCGGGTTAGTGCGAGACGGCCCGATGCCGGCAAACTGAGGCTCAAAAGAACTCGACCAGCGGATAGTATTGTAGCGAACGTCAGCCGGGTCCCATTTAGCATTGTCCGGCATTTGTTTGACCTGAATTGCCTCAGTAAAACCTGCTTTTTCAAAAGCTTTGTTCCACTCCAAAACGCCCTCGCGAATTGCGTTTCGGTATTCGGAAGGCACATTATTTTCAATCCAAAAGACGATCGGCTGCACCGGAGGCGACATCGGCGCTGTCGGGATTTGCTTTTGCAAATGCCAGCGATTGATATAGCGCACAAAAGGCTCCCGGCTACTCTTGTCAGAAAAGTCCTTATATGCTGTTAGAAAATAGCCCACTCGCTCGTCCGCAAGTCTGGGCCGATAGCCGTTATTTAGCGGCACTTCCGAGAAACTGTAGTGAATGCGGAGGTTAAAAGCCCGACTGTCAGGAATCGAAGGTAAATAGTTAAGTTCACTGTCATTATCGCTAGAAAAACCATAGACCGAAGCAATCTCCACATTCAGCGGAAACGCTTTAACATCTTTAAAAGAAGACTTGTCTGCATCGATCGAGTAAGAAGCGCCCAAAAGCATCGGCAAAATCGCTTTTACCCCTGGTAAATCGCGTTTTTCGCTCATCAGCAAATCGCCTAAATCGATCAGCAGAGTTTGTCTTTGCGGATCAATGCTTTTGAGAGGCAAAGAATAGAGAATCGACTCGCTAAATCCCCGTGCTACCGAACCTGCTTGCGGGTCGCCCGGACTTGTGCGAAAATTTACATTTGGTATCACAAACTGCACGTTATTTTGGACGCGCCGCAGTTGAAACAAGAAATCGCCGATCGGCATTCCGCTCAAAATGCCCGCTTCCCCCAAACCCGATGCCAATGTCACAAAGCACAGGAACTTTTTGTCGAGTTGTTGCGGTTTAATTTCCAGATATACTTTATCAGTTGCTTGATTGCGGTAAAGAGTAAATAGTCCCTCTAACTTTTGCGCGTCTTTGACAACCTCTTCAAAGGGTGTCAGAGTTGGCTGTTCGCTACTTTGTTCGTTGCTGGGGGGCCCAGATGATAAAGCTAAAGGTAAAAAGAAACCTTTATACAAACTGAAACAGAAAAATGCTAAAGATAATATAAAAAATATCACAGGCAGATTTTTTCTAGGATTTTTTATCTGTGTATTTTTGCTATTTTCAGGAAATATCAATCTTTTCATTGTCAGTATTTAGCCACCGGAAAGAATAGTTTTGAGATTGTCGCGCCGCACTCGCAAGGTTGGGAGCATTTAACTTCTAAAATAACTCACCACTCAAAAATTATAACTATTGTTTCGCCGGCCAGGGAATCATGGGATCTTGAGCCAACCGCTTAGACACTGCAACAGCACCGTAACGGTTGAGGTGGCTGGGGTCGGAAAAAGATTCTCGCGCCTGGGGCCACAATAAACTCTTATCTAGGAAAATTAGTCCGCTTTGAGCTGCTAATTCTTGCATATATTGCCGGAATTCTTGTTCGTAACCTGTCCGCACCGGGTCTAAATAATCTTCAGTCAGAGGCATATTCACAAACACGAGATTGATGTTGCGAACCTTGGTAAATTCGATCAGATTTTTGAGTGCTAGAGCTTGTTCGCCTACCAATTTAAAATTTTGATAGTCGGAGTCGTAATAACCAGATACTTTCGGGTGCTTCTGAAAGTAAGTTTCGGGATTGAAGCGTATATCGATCGGCAAAAAGCCATTTGGTTGAAACTCGCTGACGGGTTTACTCCCAGCGGTTGGCTGGGCGTTTTCAGTTGTTGGTTGGCCCAGAGGTGCGGTTTGGGGACTCTCGGTTGCAACAGGGGCTGATGGATTAACGATCGATCGCAAAAACCCTTTAAGTCGATCGCGCTTTTTGTAAGTTGCAGAACCCTCCACCAACTTTTGATTCACCAATTGCTGAACAGTAGCTTGAGCTTGTCCCAAATTCTGCACCAATTCAGTCGCAGTCGCCACTGGATTGTTGGCGCTTTCTTTCGATGTTTCGGATTCTAATTGATTGGTGGGGATCAGAAAACTACCCCGGCTCAATTGCCTGTAACCTTCCGAAGAAGCGATCGCACTAAAAGTCAAATCCGGCCGCCCGCTGTTGAGAGCCCTCGCCCCGTCAGCCAACACCAGCAATTTTGGCAGTTGTTGCGGCGGCAAAATCCGGCGGATGAGCGAATCTACAACTTGGAGAGTAGCTCCATTAACCCCAAAATTGTAAGCCCTCAGCCCCGGATAGCCAGAAGCTGCCAAAGCTGTTTCCAAAACCGCCGGATCGATGCCCCGCAGCGCCCTCGAACTACCGACAATTAAAATATCCGGCGGTTTTTTGTGCAGGTGAATGTACTCTTGATAGCGCGCTATCTGATCGTCAAGCTGCTCGCTCCTCAAAGTTGGGAACACCGCAGGAGCAGAAACATCAGCTACAGGAACGCTAGTATTTCCCGGTTTCGTAAACCCAGAGCCATTAAAAACCTCTTGCTGGTTGGCTTCCGGCGACTGCTGCAACGGAATTCGAGGCAAATTCACCTCCTCCGCAGGGGGAACCGGGTTCGGGGTTTCCTTCGGCAGTCGGGCTGTAACGTCGCCCAAAGCCTTGGGAGCTGAATTTTGACAATTTGGGCCGCTGCAAACTTCGGAGGCGCTAGGAGCTTGACTGACCGTCGCAGATTGCAGAAATAGACCAAGCAGCCAATCGGTATTAAAAGTCAGCAAACAGCCAGCCATCGCCCAAATCAAAGCCATTCCCGCCGCGCGATCGGCTCTCACGCCCCCGGGCGCAGCAACATTCGTTGACAAACCATCGTTGGGAACAAACAAACCCGAAGCGACAAGCGGCTGCACCACAGCTTGAACTAACTGCTCGCCCAGATTGTATCCGGGGAGTCTGATTTTGAAGCGGGGCCGCCAGGAGTTGGGCATCGGAGCATCGAACACCAAATTGTCGCCCAAACCCGAAAAACTCCCATCCTCCGCCGGCGCAAACTCCGGCACCGGTTCCTTTTCCAACACAGCCACTTGGGAGGGAGCCGGTGCCGGTGCCGTCGCTGATTCCTCGTCAACAACCGTTCTGAGGTCGATTGCGTAGCGCCACAGAGGCAGTTTCTGGCCGGCGCGCCGTCCGTAGACTCGCACCCCTGCCACTCCCGGAATTTGTAAGTGCCGCAAAAATTTAGCCACCGGCTGGCCTACCTTCGACTGAGAAGGGCAAGTCAGAGCTTCTGTCATGACGTGCAGCACGTTGGCTTTTTGCAGCACGACAGCCCGAATCCCTCCTGTTTCCAGCTTGCGTCTGAGATTGGGGTTGAGCAACCTGTTCAATAAAAAAGTCAAAGCCAATTGGTCGCCCTCAGCCGCCAGCGTTCTAGCGTTCGCAGCCAAGTCGGGGTGGTGGGCTGCTGGCAAGTCTACCCAGTCTATCCACACGGGGGACTCCGGCGCCGCCTGAGAGTCCTTGGCTGGTTCTACGCCGTAGATTGTAGCTGCGCGGATGCCTTGGGGCGCAAAGGAGGCTAACAAAGGGGCGATCGCCTCGGTGGTTTGCTGCTTGTCGGGGTATTCTTGCCGTTTAGGCTTTTGTCCTTTTTTGGCAGTTTTGCTGCAAAACAGATGGAGGGTTGCTTCTTTGAGAGTAGCCCGCACTTCGACTCTCGATGCAGCCAAGTGTTGATTTAGCAGTTTGGCGATCGACTGTACGTCTCCCCACCTAGCCCATTCCTTAAGAATTTTGTCGGGCGAAGTCAAATCCACCCGCAGCAGCCAGTCCGGCTTCGCTTCGCCGCTGACTTGGCTGGCGATCACGGCTTCCCGGAAATCCTCTAGTTGCAGTTTCCGCAGCCTGCCGGCGATGGGTTCGGCCAGCAATGAGGGGTCGGGGCTGTAAGCTGACTCGCACAGCACCAGCAGTCGGCGTTCCTTGGGCTTGATATTTTCAGGCCCATTCATCGGCTGGGTTTCTCGGCTGCTTTTGAGTTCTTTTTCGCGAATGCTTACTTTCACCGAAACTCCCATCGGCCCGAGGATTTCGCTGAGATAGCTGGCGATCGCATCTGGATAGCCCCGGCGCGCCAACGTTTCCGGCGAAACCGTTAATGTTCCATCTCGATCGCCCTCGCCTGAGTCAGCTTCGGGGGATTGAATCAAAGCCACCGCGCCACGGTTCGCTTTGTGCTGCGGGGGAACGGCGGAACTAAAAGCTTCCCGCGTCGCAGCAGCCGAAGTGTCGATCGTCACGGGGGAAGTTTCAAAAGCTTCTGGGTATTGAATCCGGGAGGCGATGGGCAGACTTTCGGCGTCAAAATCCAGTTCTTCCCGTACTTGCGGCGGGTTGGCTGCTGTTTCTACCGGTTTTGGTGTCTGTTTGAGTTTCTGGTTGTCATTCTTAAATCTGCCGAAAAATCCGCCTCTTTTAGGGCTTGCGGGCGGTTCGTCGGGGGAAGTCGCTGGCGGCGACACTTCGGCAACTTTTGGTTCCGGTTGCTGTGGCTGTTGCTGTCGCTTGGGACTGCTACAATCGAGCCGGACTGTCCAGTCATTTTGTCGGGAACCGATTTTGCGGCCGCACAGAAACAACTGGTAAATTTTAGGTCGATCGGGCAGCAGTTGCGTTAAATCAGTGTGTTCGAGGGCGTTGGTAAATCGCGCCGTCACCAATTCTTGAGACGGACACTGCGCTGCTTCGCACAAAATGTGCAGGTGATTTCCCCGCAAACGCGCTTGTACTTGAACTTCGGGAAGCCCTAAAGCTTCTTGCGCCCACTGCGACGCGGCCGATCGATTGTCTGCCAATATGCTCCCGTTCGCATTCAACATGGGACTTTAAATTTCGTCAAGGCTGCTTTCGTCTTCTACAGATAGCACATTTCGTCCGTATTTTGGCATATATTAGGCTTCACTTAGGCGAAGTCCTCAGTAATTGGTCGTTAGTAATTATTAGGAATCCCACCACACTACATATAGTGTGTCTGCGTCCTGGACTGTACAACCTAGTTTCCAAAGCCTTACTGTTGCGATCGGGTTTTGCGTAATCCCCAAAAACTACGTTACTTTTTATACAGCATACCGTCAAGCCGTTGGGCGATCGCACCTCCAAAATTCTCGCTAATCCCAAAATTCGTAGCGTGACACTTCAGTACACGGAAGTGGATTAAAGCTTCCATAAAGTTTACTTCCTGATGGCCAAAAGCACTTGCGATCGATAAAAGTTACTGATATTCTCAAATCTACCGGTAGCAATAAAACAACCCAATTATTCCATCACATCAATTTTTTTGAGCCGCATCGGCAAGTTTTCACCTGTCGATATCGCAGCTTGCGTCCTCAATAAAAAAAACAAAATTCCAGCATCATCTGGACTCGCTTTGCTTGCGAAAACTTCAAGATTAACATCCTCAAGTTTTGCATAATTTTAGTCACTTTCATCATCAAAAAAAGAACTTTAAATCATGTCATTAATCGAAGCATCAACCCCCAAACAACTGCCAATATTTCTCTCATTACCGACATTGTAGAAGACTTGCCGCTAGCAAATTCTACCAATGATTACTCTTCTCCCCCGAAAAATCTTTTAACTGTTAACGAAACATCCTCCACAAACCCCAGCGTTGAACTATTACCATCAAACAACCAAATCCTCGATAAAAGCCCTGAAATATCTCCCCAACAAGCAGAGATAGACGCCTTCATCCTCAACCAAGATTCACCACCAACAACCAACAGCATTCCTGAAAAAACGCAAACATCTACAACTCAAACCGACGCAATCACAGGCGATACAACCAAGCCAGCAACTCACAATAACATCTCTTTCGACTCCGGCATTTTCCAAGCATACGAAACAGGTAAAATTGTGTTCGATTACCTATCAGACGGAGGCTTGTATCAAGGAGAACTAGCAATTATCAGCCTCACAGGAATGCAAGAATTTGTTCCCGATTCCCAAGCATTTATCAAAGAAGCAGCCAGACGCGCTTTAAGCAACTCCTCACTCGGTTATATCGCCATTTCTGACAGTACAGAAGCAGCGAAATTCTCTAGTTTCGAGGGAGAAAACAACTTCAATATCGGGGAATACCGAGGAATCAAAACCTTTGCAATGACACCAGGAGATGAAATTGGTATCATCCTAGTTCCCAACGGCACAATACAAGAAGCGTACAATAATCCAGCGCTTGGCGGCGACAAAAAGCCCTTATTTTCAATGGCTACAACTAATTCCAGCGATGCTTTTCAACGGGGACAAATAGCCAGTGTTGCGAATGGCGGCAGTATATTTGTCATGGAAGATATGGGGAGAGGCGAAGGGAGCGATGCTGATTACAATGATATCATATTTTCGCTCAAAGGTGCAACCCCTAAAGTCATTTCAATGGATGATGTAATTGCCAAAAACTCCGATTGGCGTACATCAGAGAAAGGCAAAGAATTGATAGCTGACGCTGCGCCAAAAACTGAGACTAAATTAGAAGACAAAAAAGCAGATACTACTTCTGCAACAAATCCTGTTGAAACAAAACCAGAAAATTCTCCAGCGACAGAAACCAAAAACCCGACTGTTTCCGAAAATCCCAATTCCGATCCGAATTCTGCTGAGACAAAAACGGAAAACTCCTCTGCGACAGAAACTGAAAATCCGACAATTTCCGAAATTCCCAATTCCGATCCAAATCCTGTTGAGATAAAAACGGAAAACTCCTCTGCGACAGAAACTGAAAATCCGACAATTTCTGAAATTCCCAATTCCGATCCAAATTCTGCTGAAACAAAAACAGATTCTCCCGCAGTAGAAACCAAAAATCCGACTGTTTCTGAAATTCCCAATTCCGATCCAAATTCTACTGAAACAAAAACAGATTCTCCCGCAGTAGAAACCAAAAATCCGACTGTTTCTGAAATTCCCAATTCCGATCCGAATTCTACTGAGATAAAAACGGAAAATTCCTCAGCGACAGAAACTGAAAATCCGACAATTTCCGAAAATCCCAATTCCGATCCAAATCCTGTTGAGATAAAAACGGAAAACTCCTCTGCGACAGAAACTGAAAATCCGACAATTT
>NZ_JAUBUJ010000014.1:0-49807 GCF_036705405.1 Microcoleus sp. B13-B6 | reverse complement strand
ACCAAAAATCCGACTGTTTCTGAAATTCCCAATTCCGATCCAAATTCTACTGAAACAAAAACAGATTCTCCCGCAGTTGAAACCAAAAATCCGACTGTTTCTGAAAGTGCCAATTCTGCAACGGATGCTGCGGAAGCAAAAACGGAAACTTCTCCAGCAGTTGAAACCAAAAATCCGACTGTTTCCGAAAGTGCCAATTCTGTGACGGATGCTGCGGAAGCAAAAACGGAAACTTCCCCAGCAGTCGAAACCAAAAATCCGACTGTTTCCGAAAGTGCCAATTCTGTGACGGATGCTGCGGAAGCAAAAACGGAAACTTCTCCAGCAGTTGAAACCAAAAATCCGACTGTTTCCGAAAATTCCAACTCTCTAACGGATTTGACTGAAACAAAGACGGAAACTTCCTTAACCGCAGAAACGAAAAACTCGACTGTTTCGGAAATTTCCAATTCTGCAACAAATTCGGTTGAAACACAAACCGAAAAATCTCCCGCAGTTGAAGCCGACAATCCGACTGTTTCAGAAATTTCCAATGCTGTGACAAATTCTGTTGAAACAAAAACAGAAACTTCCCCAGCAGGTGAAACTCAAAACCCAATTGTTGCGGAAAATCCCAATTGGGCGACAAATCCTGCTGACTCAGAAATCGACGCGATTACAGGAGACAAAATCGAAACACGCGTCTTTCTCCAGCCAGAAAAATCAGAAACACCAACAACACCCGCAGCAGCCGCAGACATACTCACCGGCGAAATTGAAAACATCTCCCCAACCCCTACCGACAGCCTCGCAACAGCCAGCGAAAGTAATGAAACTTTTGGGCCACTTTCCGACGAAGAAATTGCCCTGCTGTGGGAAAATCTCAACCGCATCTGGGCGGCGGCAGAATTAAGCGAAAACTCCGAAACCTCAGAGTTAGAATACATCAACGCTAACGAAGATACCGACTCAAACAACCCAACTCGTCTTCCCTTCACTCCCATCAGTCAAAATTATCTGCCAACCGATATCGAAAACACAGCAGATTTCGAGTTGATAAATGGCGGGGACGGGGAAGCTGAAACCTCAGAATCCGCACAAACAGCCATCATTTCCGAAACAGCAACCCCTACGCCCGCAAACAATCAGCCAGAAACCTCTCAAACTACCATCCCAGCCAGCGCCAGCAACTCGGAAACAAACAACAACGAATACACTGTTGCACAAACAGACAGCTTCACAGAAACAACTGCCGATTCTCCCCAACCAACCAAACCGCTAATCGGCATCATTGACACTGGATTTACAGCCAACAATCCCAACATCAACTACAGCCAAATCATCCTCGGCAAAGATGTCATCGACGGTGACAGCAATCCCCTAATTCAACCAAACACAGGAAACCAACACGGGGATGCAATTTTAGAAATAATCAGCGACTCCCACAACCGAAGCGACACCCAAAAATCAAGTGAAATTTGGTTGGGAAGAGCAACGGGTAGCGGCAACTGGCATCAATCCTTGATAGAATTTGTCAATGCAGCCATTGCAGCAAAACAACCCAATGCAGTTGTCAACCTCAGCTTCGACTTAACCCAAATCAATCCCGACGGAGGGCAAACAACACGGCACAAACTGACAGCAGCAGAAACAGCAGCATTGCAATACGCAAAAGACAACAACATACTGATTGTAGCAGCCGCTGGGAATGAAGGGAATCTCATCTCCGCCCTCGGACAAGCCTCAACAGAATTCGACAACATCATCACCGTCGGCGCATCCCAAAACAACTATCGCGCCGCCTATTCCAGCTACGGAAACGGCTTAGATATCCTAGCACCAACAAGCACTCCACCAACAGCAGAAACTGCAACAACCGAAACCAAACAAGGCACATCAATAGCAGCCGCAAAAGTCACAAACACCATCTCCCAAATGTGGGCCGCCAACCCATCCCTCAACTACCAACAAATCAAAAACATCCTCCTCAACACAGCCAAAGACATCGACGTACCCTCATGGGATGAAAGGACAGGATACGGCATTCTCGACGCAGGATCTGCCATTGCTACAGCAGCGGAAACTATCCCGACAATTCCAGTATTGGTGGCCGCAAAATACTTGACAAAATCCCTAATTGATGCTGATGTAAATATCAGTAACTCTCCCAATTCTACCGCAACTAAAACTTCAGAAAGAGCAACTGCAACCACCGCCCCAGGCACACCAAAGGTTACGAGTACCTCAACCGGAGACTCTAACAACGGTACCAGTTCCTATACCGCAGATTTAGCACCGTACCAAACAACTTCTAGCAGTAGTGCCAACGGCACAACGAGTACCAACTCTCGCACCCTGAGCAGCCTTTCAAACACCGAATCAAGCTGGGATAGAAGCACTACCAAAACCAACCACAAGGGCGAATCTTTTGACTCTTCCACCAGCGATTCAGCTACCAATGCCAGCACTCACACCAGCAAAAGCTTTTCTCAAAATTCAACAGAAAGGAAAAATCAATGGCAGGAAAACCGCAGCCGAGTGAAACACGAAGGCACTCGCGCCGACACTAGCGAATCGGCTCAAAAATCCCGCAGTTCTTACGACTATACCACTCCTACACACACCAGGAAAGATGCTTCAGACAGTTACCGCAACAGCAAGTCCAAATCTAACAGCCAATACGCTACGAACCTCAGCATAGCTAAGGGCGATCGTCAAGATGATTGGGGTTCTAAATCAACTTCCAACAGCCGCACTACTAGCGGCAACAACATATCAACTAGCAAGAGTGCGACTCAAACGGCAGGCAATGCTGATTGGACGAATAGCAGTAACGGTAGCAGTTACAACAACACTCACACTGGTGAAGAAACCACAGTCAGCACGTCGAATTCTACTAACAGCAACAGCAGCGGTTTCTCCAAAAACAGCAGCGGAAATGACAACTATTCTGTAACCAACTCTACTTGGGACAACACGACAATTAACGGTGTAGCTATCAACAGCAACACCCGCGACGTTTACTCAGAAGGCAGTACCAACAATCAAAGCAGCTACGATGATGGCAAGTCAAAAAATCACAGCAATCGAGACACCTACACTGTCAATAAATCCGAACAAACCAACAGCAGTCAGGGTTCCTCATATCGGCAGAACAATCGGCACAACAATTACTCGGTCACTCAAGGGAATGACACGCAAACTTACAAACACGGCCCGCAAACCAGCAGCAGGATTACAGATAACTATTCCGTAACGAAGTCGGATGGTTATAGCGCCAATAGTTCTGGAAAAATCACCTCTAAAAACAATCAAGAAACTTATTCCGAGAACCGAATTAAGCATGAAAGCGAGTATAAGATAGATGCTTATACTACGACCACCACGGGAGATGAAGAGACAATTACATCTACTCGTTCCACCAGCAACAATGACGGAACTAACAATACTTCATCCAGCAGCAGCGATACGGTTCGCACCCGCAATGACCAAACAGTTACAGTTCATAAAGATGGTCGGAAAAATAAGAATGAGGGTTCGAGTTACCAAAGATGGTGGAATGAAACAGCAACGGATCGAGGCGTGACTGCGACGACAAACGGTTATGAAAGTTGGAGTTCGAGTTACAGCAGGTCCGAGTTTAAAGGCGGTTACAGTTGGAGTGAAACCATCAGCGGTACTAATTCCGAATCGGTAACGAAAGGGGGGACGACTACTAGCAAGCAAAGCAATTGGAGTTGGACTCGCAGCGGGACGGTGTGGGATGATGGGCGCAATAATTGGAGTGAGAGTTGGTCGAAGTCTAATTGGGAGAATGGGAGGTCTGTACCGGGTGAATCGGAGACGGCGAGGGGGTCTTACGATCCGAAGGGTACGGGGACGCTCCCGAATAATTTGCCAGAAGCTGGGGAGGCGCCGCGGTTGAATAAGGTGCCGAAGAATCGGCCTATAGATTTGAATAAGCCTCCTAAGCCTACTGATAATATTTGGCAAACACCGCCTCGTACTCGTCCGCGAGTAGTAGAGAATGTCCCAGATAATTGGTTTGCTGGCTCTGGTGGTGGGGGTAATCCAGGTTCGGGAAAATTACCTCCTAACAAAATTTCTGCACTGGCAAAAGTTATCCGAGAATTGTTGAGTTTCTTTAGAGCTCTTGGAGAGTTTGTTGCTGGGGCAATATATCAATGGTTGCGTAATAATGGAGAACTTGCTAGATGGTTGTTGCAGGTATTGTCTCCCCAATGGAATGGACTCGAGCAAGATGTAGAGCGAAATCTGCCTAAAAGCTGGGCTTTCCAATCAGGGCGAACCTTCGGAGATGCGGCGTCAATTGTTACGGGGATTTTAGAGATAATTGGAGGTGGCGGTACTGGTGCTGGGGGTGCAGGTTTATGTGTAACAGGAGTTGGTTGCATTGCAGGTGCTCCTGCTATAGTAGCAGGGACAGCTCTAGGGCTACACGGAGCAACTACAGCTTCGACTGGGTTAAAGAATATAGCCAAGCTCCTGGGAGTAGTTTTTCACAGTACAACGGACGGCTCAGAAAGTGCAGGCCCGAGGCGCGGTGAAAATGAGATTCACCCAGATGCAGCGGAGTTAGAAGCAGACGCTAAACGAATTTCTGACGAGTTGTTCGGCAAAGATACTAAGACAGCCGATCTGACGGTAATCGCTGTTGGGCGAGTCATACCTGTAAAAGGAGGTGAACCCAGAAAAGTTGTATCTTCCAGTGCGGGATACTTTACAGATAAACAGAGAAAATTGCTGGAATCACAGGGATATATTGTTATTCCCGATAATAGACCTTTAAAAAATATTCATGCGGAGGAGCGAATGATTTATTGGGCTGATGCTGAAAAAGCTAAAGGAACAATAGTTGGAATTGAATCAATTGGGGTTAGCCATAAAAACGGAATTTGCGAATATTTCTGTAAGTCATTGATGCAAGAAAGAGGTATAAGACCTGGCAGTCGATGGAATCCTACCTACAAACCCGGTCCGAGCAGACAAAATGAACCACCGAGACGATAAAATCACGAAATGAATATGCACTTTTTTGAATTTGATACCCTCGAACAAGAACTGGAAAAACTTCCCGTATTTCACAGACTTGCGTTTGCTGCTGCTTGTTGCGAACGAATGCTTCCCAACTACAACGCTTTTTGCCGAATGTATGATTTTGGCGATCCCAGCGTACTGAGAAATGCACTCGATGAAGTTTGGCAGATTCTCCAAGGAAAACCAATAGATGAACTCAGAATAGAGCGATTAATCAATAATTGTGGCAGCGACAATATAGCTCCTGATTCGCTTGATTTTGGTGGTGATAGTTATAAATCACTACAACTTATTGACGCTATATGCACGACTTTGAGAGCCTGTAGCGAGGCAGCTACAAGAGAGATTGTTAGGATAGTAGAATACGCTAGAAATACCATTGAGTTTTATGTAGCTTGCGAAGATGAATTTTTCAATGTTAGTCGGGAACAAGATGGAAGGGAAAAGTTTATAGCAGCGATTGCCTGTCATCCATTTGCGGTTAGAGAAATGGCTAAAGAAACCGAAGATTTGCAAAGATTGAAAGAAACAGAAACCTTAGATAAGGATTTTCTGGAATGGCTGCGTACTTCCTCTCATAATAACGGGAAGAGTTTAATCGATCTTAGTTGATGGGATGTGTTGGCATCCTGAATCGAAGTAGACAAGTTAGTCTGTTTTCCAACAGTCGATCGCACTTTCATACACAGCTTAGCTGGGACGATCGCTCTTATGCTCTAATTTTTGTGTAATATGCCCCGAGGGGCGATCGGCTTGAAAAAGCTGTTGTACGCGCGATCGACACGGCACTAATTCTTGGATGAACACGGATCTCGCCCCAATCTAGGATACAACGAGGCAAGAAAACCCGCCCTAGCTTGTAAACTAGGGATAACAGAATACGCAGGAAAGATTTATGCCGTCGGAAAACCAAGACTTGCTCAAAACTCAAACACCTAACAGTCCAAAATTGCCGGTTCCCTCAGATATTTTGTTGAGCTTGGTCGCCTTACCCATGCTGGGCGGGTTGGTGGTGGCTAAAGCTGCTGCTGAGTTTGTTGCGTCGATCGGCGTTGAAAGCGAAGAAGTCTTTCGGGGTTCGCGCCTTCCCGTACTCAACTTTCCTCAATCACAGGATTAGAAAGCCCAAGGAAGGATGCTGCAGCTAGAAGTTAATTTTTGTGACCCCGCCCAAAAACGGATACGGTGCCACGTACTCCTGTCGGGGAGAGATAAAAATTTTCGACCCTAGTTCAACATCCCAGATTGATCTTTGGAGTAAATCTAAAAGTGTTCGACTTAGCGCGACTCAACTGACTTCTGGCCGAACGTCTCACGCCGATCGTCTACAATCTCAAACTAGCAAGTTAACTGACCTGAAAGCTTGACAAGAGGTACAATCCGTGCTGTAAGAATTAATCTTTCCTTATACTTTGTACATAAGTGCCTTCTACTTTCAAGGTTGCAATAAGTCTCAAATTTGACTGCAAACAAAAGTGTTTTAGGCGAAACTAAACCATACAATTTTCACAGACACCCGCAGCTATTGAGGAACAGCCCGATGAGTTCAGTCCTCCAGTCTTCAGAACAGGCTATTGATGCAACATCTATTTCCCATTTTCCCGCTTACTCCAAATCAGACCTGTTTCTGCGAAATCGCCTCAAAGTTGTAGAGGACTTGTGGGAATCGGTGCTGCGACAGGAGTGCGGGCAGGAATTGGTGGATTTGCTCCAACAAATGCGATCGGTCAATTCCGCCGAAGGACAAGCCACTCACTTTCGCGAGTCGAATGTCGTACAGCTAATCGAAAAGCTCGACCTCAACGCCGCCATCCGCGCCGCTAGGGCTTTTGCACTGTATTTTCAGTTGATCAACATTGTCGAACAGCACTACGAACAGCGAGACCAACAGCTAGCTTACGCTAGCAGCAACGATGCTGGTGGGCGGATGTTTTCTAAGCTGCCAGGACAAGCAACGGATGCCCCCGATCGCCCCCGGCACAGGGAAGGCCCAAGCCCCACCCAAACGGCTTTGAGCAATGCAGACAGCAGCGAGACGATCGCCCGAGATGCCGGAACTTTTCACCAACTGTTCCCGATGCTGCTGCGCTTGAACGTACCCAGCCAGCAAATCCAGCGGTTGATCGATCAGTTAGACATCCGCTTGGTATTCACTGCTCACCCGACGGAAATTGTCCGCCACACGATCCGCACCAAGCAGCGGCGAATGGCGAAGATTCTCCAACAGCTAGACCAAGTTGACGAGAAATTTCAGGCGATCGGAACCGACTCTCAAAGCCCCTATCCGGTGTCTTGCTGGGAAGCAGCGGCTCTCCAAGAGCAACTGATGGAAGAAATTCGCCTCTGGTGGCGCACTGACGAACTGCACCAATTCAAGCCGACTGTACTTGACGAGGTGGAGTACACTCTCCACTACTTCGAGGAAGTTCTGTTTGATGCTATTCCCGAACTCTACCACCGCTTAAAGCAAGCTCTGCACGCTTCTTATCCTTATCTGAAACCGCCTAGTTACAATTTTTGCAAGTTCGGTTCTTGGGTGGGCTCGGACAGGGACGGCAACCCTTCTGTTACTCCAAAAGTTACTTGGCAAACGGCTTGCTATCAGCGCCACTTGGTGCTAGAGAAGTACATCGCGGCGGTGAAGCGACTGAACGAACTTTTGAGTTTGTCGCTGCACTGGAGCGACGTGCTGCCGGAATTGCTCGAATCTCTCGATCGCGACAAATCGGAATTCCCGGAGGTTTACGAGCAGTGGGCGATTCGCTATCGGCAAGAACCTTATCGGTTGAAGCTGGCCTACGTGCAGCAGCGACTGGAAAATACGCGAGATCGCAATTGGCGGCTCTACAAAGGAGACGAATTGCAGCGGGAACGCGAAGCTTTGTCAGAACATCCCGGAATGACCGGCCTTTATCGATCGGGCGCTGAGTTTTTGACCGAGCTCAAGCTCATCGAGCACAATTTAGTGGAAACAGGTTTGAGCTGTCGGGACTTGGAAAATCTGCTGTGCCAAGTAGAAATTTACGGATTTAATTTGGCTTACCTAGATATCCGCCAAGAGTCAACAGTACACTCCGAGGCTTTGAGCGAAATTGCTGAATACTTGCAAATTTTGCCCAAGCCTTACAATCAAATGTCGGAATGCGATCGAATTATTTGGCTGGCAACGGAACTGCAAACTCGTCGCCCTTTAATTCCAGCAGAATTGCCCTTTTCTCCTAAAACTTGCGAGACGATCAATACCTTCCGAATATTGCGGCAAATGCAGCAGGAGTTTGGCCCGGAAATTTGCGAAACTTACGTCATCAGCATGAGCCACGATGTCAGCGATTTACTGGCGGTTTTGCTGTTAGCAAAAGAAGCAGGACTTTACGATCCGGCAACAGGAATTAGCAACATTCAAGTAGTTCCCCTGTTTGAAACGGTGGAAGATTTGAAAAAAGCGCCGGAAGTAATGCAAAAAATATTTGATTTGCCGCTTTATCGAGCTTTGCTAACAGGAGGATACGCGCAGGAAATAGCGCAAAAGAGTGAAGAGAATATCCAAGGCCCAATCGAAACTCTCAAATTGCAAGAGGTGATGCTGGGCTATTCGGACAGCAATAAAGATTCTGGTTTCCTCAGCAGCAATTGGGAAATACACAAGGCTCAAAAGGCTTTGCAAATGGTAGCGGAAAAACACGGTGTGGAGTTGCGAATTTTTCACGGCCGAGGCGGTTCTGTAGGGCGAGGCGGCGGGCCTGCTTATAAGGCAATTCTGGCTCAGCCTGGAAAGAGTATTAGCGGGCGAATTAAGATTACTGAACAAGGCGAGGTTTTGGCTTCTAAATATTCTTTGCCGGAGTTGGCGCTTTACAATTTGGAAACTGTGGCGGCGGCGGTAATTCAAGCTAGTTTGCTGCACACTGGTTTTGATGGCATTGACCCTTGGAATGAGATTATGGAGGAGTTATCTGCGCGATCGCGATCGCACTACCGCCATTTAATCTACGAACAGCCGGATTTAGTCGATTTCTTCCACCAAGTTACCCCGATTCAAGAAATCAGCCAGTTGCAAATTAGTTCTCGTCCGGCCCGGCGCGGGGGCAAAAAAGACATCAGCGGTTTGCGAGCAATTCCGTGGGTGTTTAGCTGGACTCAAAGCCGCTTTTTGCTGCCTTCTTGGTACGGTGTCGGCACGGCTTTGCAAGAGTTTTTGCTGGAGGAACCGGAAGAACACATGAAACTTTTGCAGTATTTCTACTTGAAATGGCCCTTTTTTAGAATGGTAATTTCTAAGGTGGAAATGACTTTATCTAAAGTGGATTTGCAGATTGCAGAACACTATGTGCAGGAGTTAGCTTTGCCTGCTGATAAGGAGCGTTTTAACGCTTTATTCGATCAAATTGCGGCAGAATTTCACTTGATTCGCGATTTGGTTTTAACGATTACCGGACACCAACGTTTGTTGGACGAAGATCCCTCGCTGCAGCGTTCGGTGCAGTTGCGAAATGCGACGATTGTACCTTTGGGTTTGTTGCAGGTTTCGCTGCTGAAACGCTTGCGGCAGCACGGTAGTGGCGGGGTTCCGGGGGTGATTCACTCGCGTTATAGCAAGGGTGAATTGTTGCGGGGAGCTCTGCTGACGATTAATGGAATTGCTGCGGGGATGCGGAATACCGGCTAGGGAAATAGTTTTGAGTTTTGAATTCGTGGTGAGGTGCGCGATGGAGCACCTTGCTACTGGTAGTTGCAGAATTCAGGCGATCACCCATTATATAGCCTTTCTCAGATAGATGAGGTACAAGTTTAGATTTTAGATTTTAGATTTTAGATTTTAGATTGGGGGATTGGGGAATTTTTAATTAATTGGTGAATACCTCATCTTTCCGAGAACCGCTATAGTCACAGCCATAGAAAACTGTTAATGTGAAATAAATAATTTTCCGGAATTTTCCGGTAAATGCTGGTAGATCGTGGTAACTTAGATTAAGAACATTCTACCGCCACCGATGACCAAATATGTCACACCGCGAGAAGCTTGCAAAATCCTGCAAGTCTCAGAAAAAACGCTTAGAAACTGGGAGCTTGCCGACAAAATATCAGCAATCAGAACTCCCTCCAACCAGCGCCGCTACGACATTGACAGCGTTCTCGGAACAAAACACAACCGAGTCACAGCTATCTATGCCAGAGTCAGCAGCTACAAACAGCGAGAAGACCTCGAAAGACAAGTTGGCTACCTCCAAAGTCTCTACCCGCAAGCTAAAGTCTTCAAAGATATCGGAGGCGGACTCAACTTCAAAAGAAAATCACTGCTTGCCCTTTTGGGACAAATCATGTCAGGATCTATCTCAACAGTTGTGGTCGGACACCAAGACAGACTCGCAAGGTTTGGTGGCGACCTCATCAAATGGATCTGCGAGCAGAACGATTGCGAACTCATGGTTCTCAGTAGAAGTGAATTGTCTCCAGAGCGAGAAATGGTTGAAGATATCCTTGCCATCATCCACGTCTTCAGTTGCCGACTCTACGGACTCCGAAAATACAAATCTGCTATCAAAGAAGATCCGAGTTTACCCGGAAATCGGGCTAGCAGCGAAATGGAGGACTTGGATTGCAGCAAGTAGATGGTGTTACAACCAAGCAATTGCTATTGTTAAAAACGAAAGAATTGGCAAGTACGACTTAAGAAAAAAAGTAATGGACTTGGCTCCTGCTTGGGTATCAGAGCAACCTTACAACCAGCGACAAATGGCAGTATTTCAAGCTTTTGAAGCACATAAAGCAGCTAAGAAGTCAAAAGGAATAGCAAAGTTTAGAAGCCGTTTCGACGCATCTCAGACTATCAGGTTCCAAAAGTGTAATTGGAAATCCGGGACTTTTTATCCGCTGTCTACTAAGGGGTTAAGCTTTAAAGCATCGGAGCCTATTATTGAAGAAATGCAACACGAACCAACACTAAGCTTGAGCGACGGGCAATGGTTTATTGGCTATGCTGTTGATGCACCTAAAATAGAAGCGATTAAAAGCGATTTAGCTATTGCTTTAGACCCAGGCGTGAGAACTTTTATTACTGGCTTTGACGGCAGTGAATTTATCGAAATAGGAAAGAATGATATCGGTCGTATCTATCGACTGGCAAGACATCTAGACAAATTAATGTCACGTATAGGGTTGAGCAAAGGAAGGCAACTCAAGCGGTTGAGGTATTCCTTGAGAAAGTCAGCAGCAAAAATTCGGATTAAGATTAAAAACTTAGTCAATGAATTGCACAAAAAAGCTGCTAAACATTTGACAGTCAAATACAAATTAATTTTGTTGCCGACCTTTGAAACGCAACAAATGGTCAAGAAAGGCAAGCGCAGACTGGCAACTAAAACAGCTAGAGCGATGGTAACTTTGAGTCATTATCGTTTTAAACAAATGTTGAAGCATCAAGCCGCTAAACATGGGGGCTTTGTAGTAGACGTAACAGAAGAGTACACATCGAAAACTTGCTCAAAGTGTGGACATATCCACACTAAATTAAACGGGTCTAAAATCTTTAAATGTCCAGAATGCGGACACACTCTGGACAGAGATTTCAATGGCGCTTGCAATATTTTATTGAAAGCTTTGAGAGATACCTCCCTGATAGAAAAGCTTGCAGCTTTCTCTATCTTGCCATACACGGCAAATTCTGGCTTAGTCCTGAATTTACCGGGTTAAATGTATCTGTTCGCTATCCTAGCTGAGATTTTTTATGTCTAAACGCAAACAGTCTGAAGGTTGTCGCCCGATGCTGCGACGCACTTTTTTATTTTTAACGGCCATCGCTTTGGCGCGGGTTGCGGCTGACTATTTTGCGATCGCCCAAAACCGAGATAGTTTCTTGACTCTCGCGGGTCAACTTTGGCAAAAGTCACTCGCTTTTTTATCAAGTATACAATCAAATCAAACTCCTCAACCTCTTCCTAGCAATCCCATTGTAAAATCGGCAAAAACCAATCAACCTCTGCCGAGTAATCCTATTGTAAAATCGCCCGAAAATTCTCCTGCTGTGCAGCCGTCTCAACCTCAAATTATCAAACGTTCTGCTAAGCAAACAAAACCGGTACAAGTCAGCAGCCAAAATGTAGCTGGCGCAAGTTTTTATCTCACAACTATTGACCTCGCAGACCCAGAAATTTATATCACAATTGGGTTAGCTAATAATGCAGACTTTGCCAATACTTCTAAAGTCACGCGGGGCGACGAACCTTTTGAAAATATGGTGTCGCGTTACCGGGCTGCTGTTGTTGCTAACGGGACTTTTTTTGGTAAAGATGAGCAGAAATCTGTGCTGGGAAATATGGTGGCGGCAGGCAAGTTTCTCAAATACAGCCGATGGGAAAATTACGGCACGACTTTGGGAATTAAAGCCGGAAATCAATTGGAAATGGTGACGGCTAGAACTGAAGGTAAGCCGGATTGGAGTCAACATTGGTTTTCTCTGACTTGCGGGCCGAGATTGGTTAAAGGGGGGAAAGTTTGGCTGTCTCCTTTATCGGAAGGTTTTAAAGATGCTGGTGTTTTGGGCGTGGGCTCGATAACGGCGATCGGCTTTCCGGCTTCCAGAGATAAGTTATTTTTGGTAACTTTTTTTGATAGTTTGTCTTTGGAAGCAGAAGCTAAAGTTATGCGGGCGATGGCGTCCCGCCCTCGCCCGTGCTACGGCTGTTTTGAAGCGATGAATTTGGACGGGGGCGCTTCGGTGGGTTTGGCTCATCAAGGGCAGATTTTACAGCAGTTCCGGGTGTTATGAGGTACAATAAGAATAGATTAAAAAATACACCAATGAAAGCATATTCAGTAGATTTGCTTTCCAAAAATAGTAGCAGCCCATCAAGATCAGAAGCTGTCGATCAGAAAAACAGCAGCGATATTTTCCGTCAGTAAAAGCTCTTTTCAGAAACTGGTCAAGCAACAAAAAATAGAGGGAAATTTACAGCCGAAACGAGAGTGGGAAACCGAGATACAGTCATTTGAATAATTCCACAGCTTCTTTGAGAGAAATAGTGGCAGCACATCCCGATGCAACCAGGGTAGAATTGTGTGAGTTATTTGCCCAGAATACGGGAAATTGGGTGGGTAGAACAGCCATGTGTAACGCCTTACAAAAGTTGGGATTAAATCGTAAAAAAAAACAGTGAGAAGTAGCCAAGTCGGCACTGAAAGAGTCATGAAATTAAGGTTAGAGTATTGGGAAAAAGTCAAGCATATCGACCCCAAAAATCTAGTCTTTTTAGATGAGACTGGAGTATTACGCTTGTTTAACCAGAACTCATGCTTCCAACGAGGAACGAGAGCCTATGCAGTCAAACCTTTTTATCGAGGCAAGAAAGTCACAGTAATTGGTGCAATTAGTTTCCAGAGAGTAGTGGCATTAATGACCATAGACAACTCGATGGATAGCCAAGCATTTGAGGTGTTTATAGAGCAATGTTTAGTGCCACAATTGTGGTCGGGAGCAGTAGACGTGAATTGATAACTTACCAGCGCATAAAGTAGATTCAATTAAGCCCGTAGATTGAAGCGGTGGATGCTTTTATCTTGTGTTTGTCCCCATACTCTCCTGATTTTCATCCAATTGAATTATGGTGGTCGCAACTCAAATCTTTATTGATCCAGTTTTCACCAACCACCACTAAAATGGTTTACACCATAATTGCTGTGGCTCTTGACTTAATTAATCCGAAACATCTTAAAAACTGGTTTACTAATTGCTGCTACTGTACCTCATAACATCCGGAAGTGCTGTATGGATTTATTGCAGGCAACGTAATAGACCTCTTGCAAAAATAGCTGGGACGGGCTCTCCGGCCCGTCCCACAAAAAGTTTTTTATCTTGTGGGATGGGCCGGAGAGCCCGTCCGAAAATTTGATCGAAAGGACTTTTGCAAGAAGTCTAATGAAGCTGTAGCGATTTCAAGCGCTGGGTCAAAATATGCCCTTATCCTGATAAAGCTGCAACGGTTTCAACCCCTAGGCTGGGAAATACCATTTTCCCAGCCTAGGACGTGGAAGTGCGGAGGCTACGTCACGTTATGGGCTTTAGCCATTCTTAGAGTTTTTGATGATCAGGACGTTTTGCGGGGAGCATCCGAGTCTTACTCCCTTCCCGCTATAAGATACAGTGTTTTTTGACGAGTTTGCCGTTTACGATCGTCCCAGTTACTCCTGTTCTACCTGATCGCACGCCTGGAATTTTGAGGCGGGTACGGTAAAGACCATTACTTGCAGTTCGGCAATTGCATTTTTCAACCAAACTCGGCGAGATCGGGGCTGTAATCTTTAGCCGATATCAGATGCCAATTGGTATTACCAACTAGCCTTAAGACCTGCTCGTGATACTGTACCAAAGTCGGACGGTGACCGACACTGATAAAGGCAGTTCCTGTTTCTTTGAGCAACTGATAGAGCCGTCTCTCGTTAGCCACATCCAATGCACTCGTTGATTCATCCAAAATAGCGTAGCGAGGTTTAGTCAGCAGTAGGCGTGCAAATGCTAACCGTTGTTGTTCTCCTAGTGACAAAACATCAGCCCATTCCAATTCCACATCAAATCCACCTACCCGTTCTGGCAAATGGGAAAGATTGACTTGTTCGAGCACTTCGTGCAGTTGTTTATCAGTAACTTGACCGCTGGTGTTGGGATATAGCAATTGGCTGCGTAAGTCCCCTAGCAGCATATAAGGCCGTTGGGGCAAAAACAGCGTTTCCTCCGGTTTAGGACGGACAATGCAACCCGTACCCGCATTCCACAATCCTGCGATCGCTCGCATTAACGAACTCTTGCCAGCGCCAGAAGGTCCAACAATCAAGACGCTTTCACCCTGCCCCACCTTGAAAGATAAATCTCTAACTAAGATTCGCTCATAGTTAGGCGTCTCTAAGGTAACCTGTTGGAGGGCTAGATAGTCCTGTTCCACAACATCAATCGTTGCCATGCCCGCTCGAGGTGCTGCCATTTGCTCGGACAGAACCCGATCAAAGGTTCCTAAACGATTAATCTGAGTGGTAAAGTTAGTTAGCATATCAAAATTCTCGGCAATAAAGCCCAGGGCACTTAAAATAGACACAAACGCTCCAGAAGCTTGCGTTACCTGCCCAAAATCTATCTGGCCCGCAAAGTATCGAGGAGCTAAAAAAACTATAGGTAAATTTGTAAATATCATCTGGCTTCCTTGGGTAAAGAAACCAAGGTTACGCTGCAAGACAATCAGGTTATTAAAATTATTCAAAACTTCATTAAATCGCTGTGATACTGCACTAAATTCACGCTCTTCACCTCGGTAAAATGCAATGGATTCACTATTGTCTCGAAGATGAACCAAACTATAGCGAAAATTTGCTTCTCGTTGTAACTGATTAAACTTTAATCTACTTAACCTCTTACCTATAAAGATAGTGAAAACAGTTCTAAAAGCAGCCAGTATCAATACAACTAAAGTCAGTGCCTTGTCAATTGTAAAGAGAACGCCGAGAAAAGAAATTATTGTGACAATTTGGTTGAATAATAATCCCCAAATATCAATATTTTGCTTAACAAACAAATTAACGTCTTCAGCTAAACGCTGATCGGGATTATCAACCTTATCATTGAACTTAATTTTGTAGAAACCTTGATTGCTAAAATATTTCTTCAGTAAGTGATTCGTTAGCCACTTTCGCCAGTAGAGTTGCAGTACATTTTGCGAATAGAAGAAGGAAACCATAATGGGCGTGAATATGGCAAACACACCCAATAGCATCAGCCACATCTTATAGAAGTCTGAAACATTCTTTCCCGTGACTGCATTCATCAAGTCCCGCATAATATAGCTCAGGACTATGCTTACACCATTGAAACCTAGCATTAATAACATTACGAGGGCGAACAACCCCCTAGCTCCCCATTTTTCTCTGGAAAAGAAGTAGGGGTTGGCGATCGACCAAAACTGCTTTACCGACTGCTTCAATTGATTCATCTTTTCTTATGGGTAGGAAAAATTGTGCTTTGGTGGAAACTAGCTGTAGCGGATGGGGCAATTCTCATCGTTCTTGTCCATCAGCGATACCTGGTATGGGTAATGCTCCCGTGGTACTTCCCTAATGATCCTCGGATCGCTTCAGGATTTATATCTTAAGATAGATGACAAAGCTTAAACATCAGTAATTTTACTGATTTTAAATCAGTAAAATGGATTATCCCCGCCTAAACACACAGCGGGATTTTTTCGACGGGCTGCTAAATTCTGACGAAGGGATATTGCCGCCGGGACGGAATTTGACGAATGTCCTGGTGGTTTACGATCGCGAATATCCAGCGCCGGCTCAGTTAAAGCAGTCCTGGGAACGGTTTCAACAGGGATTTCGACCAACGCCGGACAAATCAGTGTTTTTTGATTGATCTAGCAGCAGGAAGTTCGGCAACGCGCAGTAAATCGGGATCTAACGGATGGAAGAAAGAACGAAAAAGGAAGAAGGAATCGAGGGAGCATCCCAATTTTTGGTAGTGCTCCCAAGGGAAGGATTAGAGAATTAGAGACAATGCTATAACCAGTGGTTGGGATACGTCCTTTCTGCCGCTAAATTATTAAAGATGACGGCGCACAAGACCAAGATTATTGATCCCTCAAAAGCAGGTGTTAGCAAAAATTTCCAGTCTGGTTGGGTCATCATGACGACTAAGGCAACTGCTCCCGAAGGCGGATGTAGAGTTCTGGTAATCTGCATAATTCCGATCGCAGTAGAAACAGCCATTCCCATCGCCCAGGGAGAAGAACCGAGAAAATGCAGAATCATTAAACTGGTGAGAGCAGCTAAGAAATTGCCCCCAATGACATTCCGGGGTTGAGCCAAGGGGCTGTCAGGGACACCAAAGATCAGAACGCTTGTAGCGCCAAACGGAGCCATTAGTAAAGGAGAATTAGTTTTTACGGCAAGATAGGACGTTGCAGTAATTGCCAAAAAACTGCCAATCCAACTCCAAAAAATATGCCGAGGATGAGGTCGGTCTATTGGGCAGCTCAATGGACACGATCGCCATCTCCCAAAGGTTTTAAACCAATAACTTTCCCATTTCAGTTGAATTTTTTTACGGTCAATCATAAATCAGGTTACTTGATAACCAGGTTTCTTAAATTGTCGGAACTAGCCTCCGCTAAAGTTAAGATATCATAACAATTTGTCAAAAAGTAGCTAAAGACACAGATTTTTTACTTCTATGCCACTCAAGCTGCTGCTAAGCACTCGGTTGGAACTCACATCGGACACCATTCTCGCTTAACAGGCTGGACGGCCGGTTCCACAAAGAGTAGATTTTCTGCTTGTGGAACCGGCCCCAGAGCCCGTTCATAAAAGGCTTATTGACAATGGTGCAACATCTCAGTTGGAACGGACTAGCGAGTTTGGTCGGTTTGGCAACAGACGTTATCGGCAGTCGCAAAACTTCACCGTTAGCCGTCAGAGTTATTGATGAGGGTAAAGCGAGAGGTTATTTGTAAGGTGCCAGGCCCAGTAAGCGTAAGCTGGATTGGAGTCAATATTGGTTTTCTTTGACTTGCGGGCCGAGATTGGTTAAAGGGGGGAAAGTTTGGCTGTCTCCTTTATCGGAAGGTTTTAAAGATTCTCATGTTGTGGGCGTGGGTTCGAGAACGGCGATCGGCTTTCCGACTTCGAGAGAGAAGTTATTTTTGATAATTTTTTTTTATAGTTTGTCTTTGGAAGCAGAAGCTAAGGTTATGCAAGCGATGCGTCCCGCCCTCGCCCGTGCTACGGCTGTTTTGAAGCGATGAATTTGGACGGTGGTGCTTCCGTGGGTTTGGCTCATCAAGGGCAGATTTTATTGCCGCCGGGACGGAATTTGACGAATGTCCTGGTGGTTTACGATCGCGAATATCCAGATCCTGCTCAATTAAAACAGTCTTGGGAACGCTTTCAAAAGGGTTCTCGACCAGCACCGGACAAACCAGTGTTTTTTGATTGAATCGGCAATTACTATAATATGAAGTAAGCTTTTGCAGGCAAAGATTATGACAGCAACAAAAGAAAGAACTTGGACAGTCGAAGAATATCACCGCATGATTGAAGCTGGCATTCTCACTGAAGGTGATAAGATTGAATTGCTAGATGGGAGAATTGTGGAAATGAGCGCACAAACTCCACCCCATGCTGCTACAACCCAACGCAGCGATCGATATCTACAACACCTGCTAAGAGATTTAGCATTAATTCGCGTGCAGTTGCCAATTACTTTAGCAACTTCGGAACCGGAACCAGATATAGCTATTGTTTGTATCGATCCGGGAGATTATCGCGACCATCACCCAAATCCTAGCGAAATCTTGCTGTTAATTGAAGTTTCCTACTCGACCTTACAAATTGATCGCCGGGAAAAGGCACCGATTTATGCGAGAGCAAATATCGCTGAATATTGGATATTAGATGTAGCGGCCCGCGAGGCATATATTTATCGGAATCCTGCACCGGGAGGCTATCAATCTGAGATAGTTGTTGCAGATAATGCTGTGATTAGAATGCTAGCTTTTCCTGAGATTGAAATTAGTTTTTCAGAACTGTTTTTGCCTGTTTAGTTGGTGTTTTACAGCAACCAAATATGAACAACGAATTTACTTCGAGCAAATCTCAAACTGACTGGCAACGCCTCGATGCCATAAGCGATCGAGATATTGATTTATCTGATTGCCCTGAAATTACGCCTAAAATGTTTGCGCTTAGCAGTAGTTCGGCGAGGTTTGCCCAACCCTCAGACTAAAGCTCAACTCACCTTACGCATAGACAGTGATGTTTTGGAGTGGTTTAAACCTCAAGGTCGTGGTAAGATAGAAAAATGAATTCAATGGCGTTTTATGTCAAATCTTGAATTATTAGACCAACTTCGGCAGTTATCCCCTGCCGAGAAGTTTCAAATGATGCAATTTTTAATGGCTGAATTGGCGAAAGAAGAAATGTTAAAGCCATTGGATAATGGCGCGGCTTATCGTGTTTGGTCGCCTTATGATTATGGTGATGCTGCTCAGAAATTAATGAGCTTATTAGAACAAGAAGAAACGAAAGAAAATGCGAAATTCTAAACGATTTTCTTTTATCGAACGAAGGAATCAAGCAGGAGAAACTAATTTTTTTCCCTGTGTACCCATAACTTTAAGCTATCGGGATTGTATTTCGGAGACTTTGGGTTTGTTGGATACGGGATCGAGTCTTAATGTTTTACCGTACCATGTTGGTTTAGCGTTGGGAGCTGTTTGGGAGGAGCAAACGCTTTCAATTCCGTTAGCAGGTAATCTTGCGCCAGTGGAAGCAAGGGGTTTAGCTGTGGTGGGACAAATTAGCGATTTTCCACCTGTTCGTTTGGCTTTTGCTTGGGCTAAATCTAACGAGCCGCCTATTATTTTAGGCCAGTTAAACTTTTTTATGGAGTTTGATGTCTGTTTTTATCGTTCACAGTTGGCGTTTGAAGTGTGTCCTAAATTTAGGGATAGTTGAGATTATGAATATGATAAAATGGTGGGTTGCAGCATAGATATGGGAAAATCTTAATTTTTTTGAGTCGAGATTGACACTACGCTCTGCAAGTAAACTCCGCTCAGAATGACATAATTACAATGACTTTCCGTGGGCCTAAAATCTCTTCATCCGCCTTAGCGCGATACACCCACAACTTAATCAGCCCGCATAACCCCCCTACTCAATAGTTTGTGGATAATTCCTGCATTCCCTACGGAGAGTTTTGCCACTCGGCGGTAAGCTTGCGGAAATTGTATTGAGATGCGCCGGGGTGACAAGTAACGCAACTGCTGATATTTGCGGGTTGTGACATTTTGACTTTGGGGTGCAGTGCTTTGAAATAGCGAGAACTGGCGACTCGGTAGGCGAGTTCTTCGTCTTTGGCTTCGGAACGGGAAAAAGTTTGCAGGTAGTTCCAGACTAGCAGACGGGGCGGGTCTACTAGCAGTTTGATGGTTTGTCCGTAGTGTTGGGGATCTTGCAGCAATCTGCGCCAGGTTTCTGTAGGTAAGACTTGCGGCGGTAAACCGATGTGACAGGTGGCGCAGTTTTCTAGATAAAGTTGCTGTCCGAGTTGGTAGTTTTCGGGGATGCGATCGACCGTACCAGTATCCTCGATCGAAGACACCTGAGCAAGTCGCGCGGGAGTGCGAGAGTAGGCAGTCTGAGCAGCAACCCATCCGCCGCAGGTACAGCAGATAATTATCAACAATAGCAACGTTGAGTAAAGCCCCCGCAAGCCTACTCTGCGACGTTTGCGGGGTTTTTCCTGTTTCATAATTCTGAATTTATTTTTGGTTAAATTACTGGTATGCTCATGCCTTCGCGGGCTAAGCAGCTATTGGCGAAAACTGCCTGCACCTCTGCTTCTACGCCATCGAGAAAATTGTCGTCGTGACCCGGATCGTGGTGAAACATCACGATTTTTTTGACTCCAGCAGCTTTCGCTATTTCTACTCCTGCTTGCCAAGTCGAGTGTCCCCAGCCAACTTTCGGGGTTTTGAAGTCGTAATACTCTTGGTTGGTGTAGTTGGCGTCGTAAATCAGCACGTCGGCGTTGCGAGCGAGGTGTAACACGTTGTCGTCCAGGCGATCGGGAAAATGTTCTGTATCGGTGCAGTAGACGGCTGTGTGTCCCTCCCAGGTGACTCGATATCCGATCGCGGTGTTGGGATGGTTGAGCAGTGCCGTTTCTATTTTCACATCGTCGAGTTCGAGAATATCCCCAGGCGTCAAATCGTTGAATTTGAGGTCGGACTGCATGACTTGGATGGGGACGGGAAAATTGGGGTGCACCATTTGGTCGGCAAGACGGTGTTTGATTGTAGTGCCGTTGGGGGCGATCGCACCGTAAATGTGAAAGCAGTTCCCTGGGATAAAGGCGGGAGTAAAGAACGGAAACCCTTGAATGTGATCCCAGTGAGTGTGGCTGAAAAACATATGGGCTTCCACCGGCATTTGCCGCAGCAGGTTGAGCCCTAGAACTCGCAGACCGGTGCCGCCGTCAAAAATCAGGCGTTTTTTGCCCAAGCGCATTTCTACACAGGAGGTGTTCCCTCCGTAGCGAAGTGTTTTGGTGCCGGGGGTGGCGATGCTGCCCCGCACGCCCCAAAACTGAACGACAAACTCGGTCAAAGGACTATTTTCCATAGTGGCTTTGTGCTCGGAAGGCTGTGGATTGGCTAGAGAGGGTGCGGAATCTGGCATTTTTTTTAGTTTTGGTGGCAGGAACTTGGGAGTTGAAATCTTAGTTTTTACTTTTTAGTTTTTAGTCTTTAGCAATCTGTACTATAATAAAGCGCTTGATCGGGAAACCATTCGAGTGCCTAATACTTGGGCTGTTAGAATTCTCAACCTTACCGATTCGTGTAGGAGATGTCACGCTTGAGAGATTATTTTTTGCACCCTGCGGGCTGCCCGGCGTGTTCTGTGTTCTGAGATTAAGATAGCGCCGAACCAGAGTTGTTAGGGTTAAATTTCCTCAAATGTAGAACGCATTCCCCACGGGTATAATTTGCGCTTCATCTTACTCTATGAGTAGTATTTTTTTCAAGATTGGGGCCGGGGCGCGGTTTTGAGGAATGCCGTTCCGGTGAGTCGGCATTCACGACTGATTTGAAATTGTAGCCACCTGTGCCTCGACTGCATCGCCGGACGTGCAGCATCGCCTTAAGTTCGGTCTCCTGAGTTTTTAGTCGGGTTGCAGTCGAGGAGTGCGGGCTAGGGGCTTATTTGCGATCGGCTGCGATGCACTTTTCCACTAAGGGCATGACTTGATCGACATCTTGCCAACCCAGAATTTCGGTGACTTTTTTCTCCAAATTTTTGTAGGTTCTAAAAAATTCGGCTATTTCGTCTAAGCGGTGGGGTGCTACGTCTTTGAGGGACTTATAGTGAGCATAGCGGGGGTCTTTGTCGGGAACGCACAAAAGTTTTTCGTCCCTGTCGCCTCCATCGATCATTTCCAGCATTCCGATCGGACGGGCTGCGATTATGCACCCTGGAAATGTGGGCTCATCCATCATGACCATGCCGTCGAGGGGGTCGCCATCATCGGCTAAGGTATTGGGTATGAAGCCGTAGTCGCACGGATATTGGACTGAGGAAGAAAGCACCCGATCGAGAGCAAAGGCTTGTAAGTCTTTATCAAATTCGTACTTGTTTTTGCTACCGGCGGTAATTTCGATGAGGACGTTGAGCAGTCCTGGTTTCGGCTGTGCCGGAATTAGCGATAAGTCCACAACAATATCTCCAAGTTAACAGATGATTGGGATGAGTGCTACTTGCCAAATCCCTTTGATAGCATTTTACGGGCGATCGGGCTCGATGCTCCATGAGATTGACCGAAAGCGGGGGAGTGTGTCGCCGGCTGGGGGAATACACGCTTTCGGGCGAGACGCCCATCCCACACAAGAGAGAGGGGACGGGCGGGACGCCCATCCCACAGTTTGAGAGGGGAATGCTTTGTTTGCGCGAGGGAGATATTTTCAGAACCATATATTCTTTTTACTCTGTCCAAGTTCTTTTAATTTTTACTCCCAACCACTGGCTTAGTTCTGTCGCTAACCACTTGATTTCTGCTTCGCTTAGTCCCTGGTTTGCTCCTAGTTGATATTTTTGGTTGCCGGCACGAATAATCACGTTAAAAACCTTGTTTCCAGTTTCTTCAATTTCCAAATATAAAATGTCCGGTCTGGGGGATGGCTTGGAATTATTCCATCTCAACCCCAAGAGATGGCTGGTATAGGATATTTTCTGGCGATCGATTCTGAAACGCCATTTCCGAAATAGCGCCAATATAAATATTACTACTACTGGAGATGATAAAGTCACTAATATGTATAATATAATTACAAACAAATAATTTATATGTGAACTAGCGAATTGCCAAAATTCACTAGAATAAAGCAACATTAAGTAAATATAATTCAGGGGAACTGCTGCCGAAAGCAGCGCCATTAAATTAAAACTCAGTCCCTGTGGCGGAATTACAATTTCTATAAACTCCGAACTTTTGGCCAATTTAATATCGCTGCCAGGTGGCTGCAATGTCACAGGACTTTTTTCGATATTGCGGGGATTTGTGAGCGCTCGCCATGCTTCCCCAGCCGAAGATAACCGTTTGTTCAAACTCGGTTCTGTCATCCACTCCAGCCAATCAATTAAACTAGGATTGAGGTGCGCGACTCGATCGGCAAATTGAATTCTCAAATCCTGCTGTGGCAGTTCCGTAGGATGCAAACCCGTTACTAAATAAATTAAAGTTGCACCTAAACCGTAAAGGTCAGAAGCCGGAACCGAGCGCCCGCCAAATTGTTCTGGTGCCATATATCCGTAAGTTCCCACTACTGTAATTGTGCCGCCCAATTTTGCCGCTTGGTTCTGCACCGAACCAAAATCAACTAAATAAACTTTTCCCACCGAGTGACCGGATCTGCTGTGCAGTAAAATATTACTGGGTTTAATATCGCGGTGAATGACAGGCGGCTTTTGCTCGTGCAAATAAATCAAAATTTCTAACAGCGATTTAGCTAATTCTTTCACCTCGCTTTCGCTAAAAGTACGCCCAGATCGCAAATGCTCTTCCCAAGTTTTCCCCTCTACATAAGTCTGTACCAAGGCAAATCCTTTGCTGTCAGGTTCGTCAATTTCTAGATAGTCGAGGTAACGAGGAATTGCTGGGTGATCGAGTGCTTTTAAAGTTTCCGCTTCCCGTTCAAATAGCTTGAGGTCTTGCCATTCAAAATCGCTGCCGAGGAATAGCTGTTTGATGACAACTAATTTTTGAGTTTGCAAATCACGAGCCAGCAGCGTTTGGCGACCAGTTTGTTTTCCCAGTTGTCGCTGCACTTCGTAGCGTTCTGCTAATATTTTGCTGGTCATGTTTTTTACCTTAATTTTAACTTGAGGGGAGCGTCGGGGTTCAGAAACCGGGTTTTTTAGCGAGTCTGGCGTTTGTAACGGAGTATTTTCGTAAAAACCAGGTTTCTAGGAGTCTGAGTTTGTCCAAAAGTGTAAATTGTAGATTACAGTCCACTTTCTTTTTGATACCACCGGGCAATAGACTTGGTACTTGCCCCCATTGACAGTCCTGCAATTAGCGACGGTGCAATCACCACGAAAATATAATTGGAATCCAATACAGGACTAAAATTCATCATTTGAAAGAAGACGATGCTTGTCAAGGTGGAGATTCCAATACTAATTGCAGTTAAAACCTGTCGATGAGATTTGGGATTAGTTAGGGGGAAAAAACTTGATATAGTCACAATTCCGACGATTATTCCGTTCTCCACACCCAGCAGCAAGCCGAGAACAATACCCAGGATTCCTCCGATAATTGTCCCCAATATCCCCATTAGAAAGGTGCTGTAAATTGCTGCACAAGCTCCTACAGCTATAGCTCCTGTCAAGGTGCTGTAGCCGATCGCAGTTGCGAACACCCTGCCGCTACTCACAATTTTCCCCAGTCTCAATGTCTGGGAATATTTATTTATTTCCTGTGGTTTTTCTAGCACTTCTTTTGCTATTTGGGCTGAGGCGGGACGGCGCTCTAAACTGGGATGCGTCATCCACTTCAGCCAATTGGTAAAAGCGGGGCTTAGTTGGGTGAATTGCTCGAATTCGATCTGCAAATCTTTCTGCGGCAAGTCGGCAGGATGCTGCTTGGTAATTAAGGCGATTAATGTTGCTCCCAAGCTGTACAAATCGGAAGCTGGAACTGCTCTCCCGCCAAATTGTTCTGGCGGCATATAGCCATACGTGCCGACAACTGTGACAGTTTTTCCCTGTTGCGTGGCTAGGGTTTGAACCGCACCGAAATCGACTAGGTAGACTTCGCCGACGCTGTTACCCGATCGATTTTTGAGTAAAATATTGCTGGGTTTAATGTCGCGGTGAATCACCGGGGGCTGTCGCTGGTGCAGGTATGCGAGGATGTCTAATAATGCTGTGGCTAATTGTTTGACTTCGCTTTCGCTGAAGGTGCGGCCGTCTGAAAGATATTCTTGTAGGGATTTGGCTTCGATGTAACTCTGAACTAGGGCGAATCCTTTGCGGCTGGGGGTGTCGATTTCAAAGGAGTCTAGATATCGGGGAATTGCGACATGGGATAGGGATTTTAAGGTTTCGACTTCTCGCTCAAACAGTTTTAAGTCTTCCCAGTTAAAGTCGCTGCTGAATGAGAGGAGTTTGACTACTACTTGCTGTTGCGTTTTTAAGTCGCGGGCAAGTAAAGTTTGCCGTCCTGCTTGCTTGCCGAGCCGCCGATCGCACTGATAGCGATCGGCTAATATTTCTTTTGACAAATCGCCGATGTTTTGTCCGCTCATGTTCTCTTGCCCTAGAACCGATTAAACCTAGTGTAGTTGACAAAAGTGCAATAATCGGAAATGTTCGGGCTACAGCAAAAAAAATTCTGTCAAAGAGCAACTGCCTTTAAGAGCCAGCGATCGCGCACTGCGGAAGATGCCCCTGAGTTAAGCTTGAATTTAATTTTGGATTTGCTTGTAAATTGACTGCACTACGTCGAGCAGGCTCAAGACTTGCTGCCATTCGGGGGCATCGGGGTTGTAGCTTTTGGCGCGCTGAGCTTTCAAACTGTGGTGCAAGAGGGAAAGCAGCGCCTCTGGAGACTCTAAAGAATTGTCATCTTCATCTGCTGGGGTTTGGGCTGCATTTTCTTCGATATCTTCTTTAATTTTTTGTGCTCTATCGGCGAGGGCTAAAGATCGGCCTGCCAGGTTTTCCGGCATTTTGGGCTGTTCGGACAAAGACGCGCTGGTTAGTTCTACCAATAGTTGACAGACTCGATCGACCCATTCGTGATCGTTTACTGAAAAGGAACCAGATTTGAACACTTGCCCGTCAGGTCTTTGCTGAATGCTTTGTACCTTCTGGATCAGAGGGATAGCCTTAACAGTGATATTTTCCGGGATTCTGGGGATATCTGACAGGGAGCTCCGAGCAATCTCCAGCAATAGTTGGTAAACCTGATCTACCCACTCAACATCTCCCGATTGCGAATTCCAATTATTCATAACTGACGCTAGTGGTTTTCTATATGTAAGACTAGAACATTGACTATCTGCGAACGAAGCTCTTTTTACGAGCTGCTAACGCTATTAAGACTTACGCAGGCGGGGTGAGAAACCCGGTTTTTGAGCGGATGTTTCGTCACCTTTCTCCAAGATTTTTCTCAGAAACCGGGTAACGCTGCCGCCAGTCATAACTATTTTTAAGCGCTTCAAATAATAGAAGTGCTAAGTTTGTTGCGGTAGGTAGTGCGATCGAAACACCTAGGGCGAAACCCCCGGCATCTCGCTTGCAAATTCAAATCCGGTTATTTGACATACTCACGCCCGTTCTCTTCAGCGGTGATTCTTGACAGTTCATCGGGTCTTGCTACCGGAGTAGTCTTACAGTCCCTCCCTGTCCGTTTAAAGTCTCCCAATGCCCTATGGCGACTTTTACTCTTGCCGGACGGGTTAGAGTCAACCATTGCCCTTCTAGCTGTCTTTAAGTTTGCTCTCATCGTAGCTGTTTCAACGTGTCTTGAGCCTAAAGATCCTTTGAGTATTCAGCATTTTAATACAAAGCCGTCCTAAAACGACAGGGTTTTAAACCCATCTTCCTGATAACCATAATACCTGTTGGAGCTTATTTACAATTACCTCAATAGGATATTCAGGTTAATTGGTGGTGGGATGGGAGGCGCACCCCCGATCGCGATCGCCCCCACCCGGAACCCTGACGCCACCGCCAGCATTTGCTGTGGGCTACTGCTATTTTTCTGTGAGATTCCACACACCATCCCAGTTGAGTACGTCTGAAAAACTATGCTGAAATAACATACAGCGATCGACGTGCAATTTAGCTGCCTTGTTTTTCGGGTCAACTTCCAGAACGGCGTTAAATTCGCGTTTGGCGTCTGTAAAAGCTTGCTTGGCTTTTGGTTCTAAGGCTTTCTTAAACTCGCTCAGCAGTTTTTTCACCCGATCGAGTCCCAGGTTTTCAAATTCCTCATCTAACATTTCTGCAACTGTCTCGCAGGCCCGACTTTTAATTTTCGCCTGCAATAGCTGCCTGATCTCTCCTGGTTTCAGCCGCTTGATTTGAGGATTTGATGGTTCTAAGATGTCTGCTTCCAAGAGCTTTTTGACTTCGCCTTCTTGCAAGTATTTAATATCGTCTGCTGATAGGGGCTTGATTTTTGCTTGCAGCAGCACTTTGGCTTCGTCTTCCGAGAGGTTTTTGATGCCTTCCAATTTCAGCAGTTGGATTTCTGGCTGCAACAGTACGATGAGTTTGTCTGCTTCGGACAGGTTTTTCGGGTCGTACTCTGACAGCTTTTTCAGTTGATATAACAGGTTCTTGAGTTCGTGTTCCAACTGTTGCTCTAGATTGTAGGAGAGTTTCTTAATCTCTGCCTCCGGCATTTCGGCGACATCCTTTAAGATGTTTTTCACTTCACTTTCTGAGAGTCTTTGGCTGACTGGAGTTTTGTAATGTTCGCGCCCCTTCGTGTAATGTTCTATAATTTGTTGCTGTGTTTCGGTTAGTGACTTGCCCACTGGCGAGTATCCCTCGCGGATGCCAATGAGTTCGTAAACGATTACGGGTTCGCTTTTGCCTTTGACAGTAATAAAGTCGAGTTCTCGCACGTAGAGCCGATCGGCATAATCTCTGTAAGTATTGTCGCTGATGATCAAGTCGGTGCCGTACTGCTTGCTAGCGCCTTCTAAGCGAGAGGCGAGGTTTACGCCGTCTCCGATCGAAGTCAATTCCATGCGTTTGCTACTACCGATGTTGCCGCTGACAACTTCGTCGGAATGCACGCCCATACCAATGCCGATCGGCAATTCCCCATTCGCCATACGCTCTTGATTAAACTCTGCCAGTTTTTCGCGCATTTTCACTGCCGTTTGCATGGCGCACCAAGCATGATCCTCTAGGGGCGCTGGAGAGCCAAAAACGGCCATCAGAGCATCGCCGATGTATTTGTCGAGAGTCCCTCCGTACTCAAATACGACATCTACCATCACTTCAAAATATTTATTCAGCATCACTACCACTTCTTCGGCTTGCAATTTTTCCGTAAGTGTGGTATAGCTGCGAATGTCTGAGAACAGCACCGAAACGTTTTTGCGCTTACCGCCCAATCCAGTATCCCCTGAAGCTAACAAAGCTTCGGCTACTTCGGGAGTCATGTAACGGTACATCAAGTTTTTGATTTGCTTGGCGCTGCTAATATCTTCCATGACGACTAACGCGCCGTTGACCTTGTTGGGGTCGGTAGCGTCAGTCATTGAATTAATCGAGAGATTGATACTCTGCCCTTCTCCTTCCAAGGAGAGTAAAACTTGATCGGGGTAATACTGCTGGCGGTCGTTATCGTCTTCGGGAGACAAAGACGCATCAAACCATTTGGCAAAATCGCCTTTTTCTAACTTAATTAACTCGCGCAAAGATTGACCTTCGGCTAATTCGGCATCGCTGACACCCAGCAAATTTTTGGCACTGGGATTGGTCGCTACTATATTGCCTTTTTTATCTGTAGAAATCACGCCGTTAGTCAAGGCGTGCAGCATATCTTTTTGTCTTTGTTCTTGCTGTTTGACTTCTGCAAACAGTTTGGCGTTTTGCAGCGCCACTCCGGCTTGGATGTTAAACGACTTCATAAATTCCATGTCGTTGCGATTGAAACTCGCTTTCCACTGTTCGGGGGCGTGAGGCCAATCTTCCGGGTTGTAGGGGGGGTATTCTTCTTGTGGTCGTTTTTTATTAACTAATTGGGTGACGCCAATCAATTTTTTGTCTGAGTTAAACACTGGCATACAAAGCATACTGCAAGTGCGGTAGCCAGTTTGTTTGTCTATTTTTTTTGCATTTTCTGCGCGGGGGTCGTCGTATACGTCAAAGGGAATCAACAGCGGTTCGCCGGATTGGGCGACGATGCCTGCAAAACCGGCTGTTCTGGGCATGCGAATTTCTTGAAGTTGACCTGTTGTGATCAGGATTTTCGTCCAGAGTTCGTCTTTATCTTCATCGATTAGCCACAGGGTGCTGCGATCGGCGTTCATGAGTTCTTGGGCCTGATCCATCACCCTTTTGAGGGTATCTTCTAAGTCTAAACTGCTCTGAGAAAGAGCGTTGACGGCATTCATTAGCGCCGTGGCTGCCCGCTGTCTCTGAGTTGCTGCCAAGAAAGATTTGGACGATTCGAGAATTAAGCGTATCGAGGGAGCAAATTCTTTAAAAACTCGTTCGTCTTCTTCCGTGAATCCACTCTTGTCGATTTGTTCGTGAATAGTAGTGTGATTGTGGTGATCCGGTTTAAGTTTATTAATCAGTTGAACAACTGCTACTAACTCGTTTGTTTCTTCCTTTACCAGGGGCATTGCCAGCATTGTATAAGTGCGGTATCCCGTTTTTTCCTCAATTTTTTTGGCGTTAGCCGATCGCGGGTCCTTGTAAAAATCGTAAGGGATGTTAACCACTTTTTTCTCGGTGGCTACTTCTCCTGCAATACCCATGTGGGCAGGAACTCTGATTTCTAGATTTTTGCCATTTTCGTCTTTAGCGACGATCGCCCAGAGTTCATTCTTTTCGTCGTCTAATAAAAATATCGTGGTGCGATCGGCATTGAGCAATTCCCCTGTTTTGAGGGTAATCGACTGCAACATATCGTTGAGGATAGCGTCAAATCCCTCACTCCCAAGGATGTTATCGAGCATTCCGAGGGTGTCATTAACAACCTTAAGTTTTTCTTCTACTTCCTTAACTACTACTGTGAAACTTTGCTGGTTTAACGGGGCCAGAATGCTGGAAAAGTTTCCGTCGTAGGGGATAATTGCAATGCTGCTAGAGGGAGGGGGAGGGGGAGGGGGAGAGTAGCGTTCCTGATGATGATTTTCACCGCCGACAACAGCGACATCAATCACGTTGTCTAGAGAAGAGTAATTGGTGGAAGATGCAGATTTCATAGACCTTTACAGAATCTTAAGCGTAAGGGTTAGTCTCTAAGCTAGGAGAGCGGGCAAGTTCATTAGTGAGTCACCTGTCGCACAAAACTCAATTATGTGTGAAAGTATTTCCCAGTTTACAGAACTCCGGCCACAGGGCAAGGCCAATTCAGTTGGGATTGCTGGTGAACTGCTGGTGCGACGGTAAGGCTGCTGTGTCATTGCTGCACTCTTTTGAAAGAATGCGAATCCTGTTTAAATGGTTTATTAACTGATTTTGACATTGTGCGTGCCTGGTTTAAGTAAGTTCTACCTATCTTTGAGCCGATCGCCCACCGTAACATGAATGCGTACTGGCGGGAGGACTGATGAAAGAGGGGTGGCCTGGTGGGACTAGCCGCAATTGTGACACTACCTGTTGCTAGTGATGTGTGCCCTTCTCTACACAATTGTGGTTTTTAACTAGAATTTCTCTCTATTTTGCTGTTCTTAGCTTTCAGCCCACTAAATTCACGGGGTTTTCAGCTTTTTTTTGTAAAATTTGCGGTTGACATTTTTAGTGTAACCTCCGACTCGGAAAAAACTCCGCCTTTTGGCCCCCCGATCGGCTCAAGTGTGTCGTCAGGGTTTTGCCAACTCAGTTTGGCGCAATCCAGCGGCTTCGACAAGCAGGGATTCCGCGAAGGCGATGGCTTCTGTTGCTGAGCGGCCACTGGCGAGTTGGGCCAGTTCTTCCCGCCGCTGGTCACTGTTGAGAGCGGCAACTCTGACTACTGTGCGTTCGACTGGTTCGGAGTCGGCAGCAGGTTCGCCGATACTTGGTTCTGCTTCGATCGTCTGTTTGTTGACGCGAAAATGAAAATCAGCCATCGCGGCGATCAGCGGCTGGTGGGTGACGCAGAGAACTTGGTGTTTGTCGGAAAGTTGGTAGAGTTTTTTGGCGATCGCCCCGGCGACTCTCCCGGAGACTCCGGCGTCGATTTCGTCAAAAATCAGTGTACCGGCGCTTTCTATTTGGGAAAAACAGGCTTTGATGGCCAGTAGAAAGCGGCTCATTTCTCCCCCGGAGGCGATCGCCCCCAGAGGTTGCAAAGGTTCGCCCGGGTTGGGGCTGAAACAAAAGGCGATTTGGTCGGCACCGGTAGCGGTTGGGGTACAAGGCGATATCTCGACTTGAAATTGCACTTTTTCCATTGCTAAGGGCTTAAGTTCTCCTACGAGGTGCGTTTCTAGTTTGAGGGCGGCTTCGCGTCGCAGGGTGGTGAGGTGGCTGCAAGCGTCTTTTAATTGCTCTAAAGCAGTCTGATATGCGAGTTCTAAGGCTTCCATTGACTCGCCTCCTTCTAAAAGTTCATTTAGTTCGTTTTGAATGCTTTGGTAGTAGGCGATCGCTTCTTTGAGCGGCCCGTATTTGCGACAAATTTGTTTGAGTTCGCGAATCCGATCTTCTACTTCTTCGAGTCTTTCGGGATCTGCTTCTAATTGTTCGCCGTAGCTGCTAATTTGCCGGCTGGCTTCTGTGGCTTGGGCTAAAGCATCGCTGACCATTTCTAGGATTGGTTGCAACTGCACATCGTAAACTGCCATGTCGCTTAAAATTACTTCGGCTTTGCTCAACAAGTCGGCGGCTGATGCGCTGTCGCCCTCGTTTTGGTAAAGGGCTTGGTGGACTTGGTAACTCTGCTGCTGCAATTCGACGACGTGGCCTAGCCGGATTGATTCGTGTTCTAGCTGTTCGAGTTCGTCGGCGTCTTCGATGTGGGCTTCGCCGAGTTCTCGGACTTGGTATTCTAACAAATCAAGTCTTTGCAGTCGCTGCTGTTCCGACTGACGCCTGCGTTTGAGGGCGGTTTTGGCGCTGTTGGCTCCCAGCCACGCGGAGGTGATGATCGATCGCGCTTCAGTGAGCTTTTTGCCGCCGTATAAATCGAGCCATTCTCGCTGGAGATTTTCTTGTCCGAGGTGGACGGTTTGGCCTTGGGCGGTAATTTCGACGAGCCGATCGCGCAGTTGATCCATTAACTGGCGGTTGACGAAAATTCCGTTCAAGCGCGATCGGCTACGCAGAGCACCGCTCGATGCGTTAATTTCCCGGCTGCAAACGACTAAATTTCCGTCTATGGGTTCGATTTCTTGCTCGCCCAGCCACAAAGCTGCGGCTTTGTCCAATTCAAAGGTAGCTTCCAATATTGCCCGCGCTGCTCCGGTGCGAATCGATCGGCGATCGACTTTCCCGCCCAACACTGCATCGATCGCATCTAGGATAATCGATTTACCGGCACCGGTTTCCCCCGTAAATACGTTCAAACTCGGGCCAAATTCTAGATCCAGGCAGTCAATTAGAGCAAAGTTTTCAATTCTGAGGGATATTAACATGGGGAATTGGGAATTGGGAATTGGGAATTGGGAATTAGGCATGGGGCCCTAAAAGCATCGGACAATTTTAGATTTTAGATTGTAGATTTTAGATTGAGTGGTAATCTTAATCTAAAATCCCCTATGGGAAATCTCCCCTCGGATGGGGCCTAAAAGCATCGGCCAAACACGGAATTGGGTATTGGCTCCTCCACTATCGGGCGCGTCTAATTTCCCGATTCCAATTTTCAGTTTTAACTAGAATACTTTTGATTTTGCCATTCTAACGATCGAGTCTCAACCTCTATGCAAAATAAATTTCTGCTTCCCGTTGCTCTATTAAGCGTTGTCCTGATTGGAGTTTTTGGCTGGGAGGTGCACCAAGACAACCAGCGAGTCCATGAATTAACCCTAGTGACGGGAACAAAGACAGGCTATTATTATCCTTTCGGACAAGCAATTGCTGAGGTAGTTATGCAACAAAATCCGCGCCTGCGGATTAAAGTTGTTGAGACTCAAGGCGCTGACGAAAATATGCGCCGGCTTCAGGCAAATGAGGCTCAGTTAGCTATTGCCCTGAACGATACGCCGGCAGTGCCTGAAGCGCGGGTAATTGCTTCTTTGTTTAAGGAAGTTTTTCATTTAATTGTTTCGGAAAAGTCGGGAATTAAAAGCGTTTCGGATTTAAAAGGAAAACATATTGCGCTGAGGGAGAAAGGCAGCGGTTCTTATAGTTCTTTTTGGTTGGTCAGCAAACATTACGGTTTGAAAGCAAGCGATTTTCAGTTTACTGCTGGCTCTTGGACTGAGGCTACTAAGTTGTTTGCTAGCGGCGAGGTTGATGCTATTTTTCGGGTGCAACCTCTGGGGAGCGATTTGGTTAGCGATTTGCTGAAAAATACGCGGGGCAAATTGGTGCCCATCGACCAAGCGGCGGCGATGAAAATTAAGTGGCCTTATCTGGAAGATCACTTGATTCCTAAGGGTACTTACAAGGCGGATCCCGCAGTACCAGATGTGGATTTGCCTAGCGTTGAGGTGCAGGCTACTCTGTTGGTTCGCGAGGATGTCGATCCGGTAATAGTTAAGGAAATTACGCGAATTTTGTTCGAGTACCGCCGCAATTTGGTAGCTACTAATTCTTTGGCGGCCATGATTAGTCAGCCGTCGGAAAGCGGCGGTTTGGCTTTGCCCGTACATGAGGGCGCTCAGGCTTATTACGATCGCGAAAAGCCGGATTTTTTTGCAGCAAATTCCGATGTTATCGGCTTGTCTTTTTCGTTTGTTACTCTTTTTGTTTCTTGGCTTTGGCAGTTGCGAGCGCGCTTTTTGCTGAAACAAAAAAATCGAGCTGACAAGTTTAATTTGATTATTCTAAATTTGATTCAAAGAAGCCGCCAAGCCGGAACTTTTGAGGAAATAGATCGGTTGCAAGAAGAGTTATTTGAGATTTTTAAGCAAGTTATGGCGGATTTGGATGAAGATAGAATTGATGCGGATTCTTTTCATTCTTTTACTTTTACTTGGGAAACCGCTCTAAAAATTGCGAGCGATCGAGAAAAAGTATTGCGTAATTCCTCGCTGGTTTCCCATGATTTAAAAGCTGATTTTACGGATGTCAAAAAGATGGAAAACTAATTTATATTAGCAGTCATTAGTTATTGGTTATTAGTTCATTCCTGGATGCAAAAAGTGGTTTCACCTACCGATAGCGGTAAGGTGCGCCGTGCCCACCCTACTTAATTTATAAGAAGAGTTATCAGCCATTAGTTATTAGTTATTTAGGAGTGGCTCCAATAATGAATGACCAATAACCAATGCCCATGCCCCATGCCCCATACCCCATGCCTCATGCCCCATTTTTTATTCAATAAAACCCAAGTGTTTTCTAGCAGCAAGAGTTACCATTCTCCCGCGATTTGTCCGCTGCAAAAATCCGATTTGCATTAAGTACGGTTCGTATACATCCTCAATGGTTTGAGTATCTTCTCCTGTAGAAGCTGCGAGGGTTTCTAAGCCCACTGGGCCGCCGTTAAAGTTCTCAATCATTGCTGTCAAAATCCGCCGATCAGTCCAATCTAAACCTAGCGGATCGACGTTGAATAATTCCAGGGCGAGTGAGGCAACTTCGGCATCAATTGGCTTTAAATTTTTGACTTCGCTGTAGTCTCTAACTCGCCGCAGCAAGCGGTTAGCGATCCGGGGGGTTCCGCGAGCTCGGCGGGCAATTTCTGTGGCTCCTTCTGGGGTGATTTGAGTGTCGAGAACTTGGGCGGTTCTTTGGACAATTAGACTAAGTTCGTCTATTTCGTAGTAGCGCAATCTTTGGATCAAGCCGAAACGATCGCGCAATGGAGATGTCAGCGATCCGACTTTTGTAGTTGCTCCTACTAAGGTAAACGGTTTCAGGGGTATGCTGCGGATTTTGGCGGTTTTTCCTTGACCGATCGTAATATCTAACCGACAGTCTTCCATCGCCGGATAGAGGATTTCTTCTGTAACTTTAGATAAGCGGTGAATTTCGTCGATAAACAGCACGTCGCCTGCTTTGAGGTTGATCAGCAATCCGACAATATCTCGCGGCTTTTCTAAGGCTGGGGCTGTGGTGATTTTGCATTCAACTTCCATTTCTGCTGCTAAAATTAGCGACATTGTGGTTTTTCCCAATCCTGGAGGCCCGTATAGTAACAAATGATCCATAGGTTCGCCGCGAGATTTGGCTGCTGCAATTGCGATCGCCAAAACTTCTCTTAAGTCTTTTTGCCCGATGTATTCAGCTAGCCGCTGGGGCCGGATTTTGTCGTCTTGTTTGCTGTTGATTTCGTCGGGTAGTTCTTGCGATTCTAGCAAAGATTCCGCCTGGGGTTTGGCGGCTTTTTTGCGACGGGCTGGGGCTATGTCTTCGGGTAGATTTGGGTCGGGGGGCTGTTGTTTGGAGGATATAATAGCCATATTTATCTGCGTTCGGGCAGCGGGAAGTGTTTACAATTGTTAGCAGAATCTTTACAATTATTGAGTTCGTTATGAGTATTCCATCTTCTTTATTAGCATCGGAAAGCATAACTTTTGAGGGGGCGATCGAGCTGACTCAATCTTTACTGTCGTTCATGGAGGCCGATCGACTCTTACAAGCCGACATCCAGCAAGCTGTTACATCTCTGGTGAAAACACAGAACGGTGCTAGGGGGTTTTTTGTCACCTATCTAACGGACGATGGACCGGAGGCAGATCACCCGTCACCCGGAGTAGTCGAGGCGCTGCGATCGGCTCCTGAGATCGTAGCAGAACTGCTGGTGAAAAATTTGGCGATGTCGGCGGCAATGGTTGTACATCATTCGCGCCAGCAAAAGGAGGAAATGGCGGCCGATTCTGCTAGAGTGCAGGAGCGATCGCGCAATTTAATTCAAATCCTGCAAATGCCAGCGTGTCAAACTATAGCGTCGCAAATGCTAGAAAGTTTGCAGAGTGGCAACGGCGAGTATGAAAAATTTTTCCGGCGGTGGGGCTACGATGACGAGCAAAAACTAGCGATCGGTTCGGCAGTGCGGGGTGCGATCGGCTAAAATAACCTCCGAAGGAAGGGGAAAGAAGAAAGAAGGAAGAAGCCCAAGCCAGGGTGGCAGATCCTTGATCAAAGCGGCGGGGCTGTGGAATAATTGCGGTTTAGCAAAAGCTGCACAATTGTAGCTTGAGTTGATTTAGGTGTGAAGCTAGTGAACGAGGGCGAAAAAATTGCAGAGAACTGTGAAAGGAGTTGCCCAAAAGGCCCGAAGGCTGGGTGGCCGGCGGCCGACAAGTACGTCCCGGCGGTGGGCGAAGCTGAATCTGCTGGCAACCTTGGTGCGCCGGGACTTGGAATCTCAATACAAAGGCTCGATTCTGGGCAATTTGTGGCCGCTGCTGAATCAGCTATCGCAATTGGTGATTTACACATACGTATTTTCGATCGTCCTCAAGGTAAAGCTCAGCCTTGCAGGCTTCCCAGAAAACAGCGACATTACATTTGGAGTCTGGTTGTTTGCAGGTTTGCTGCCTTGGACTGCCTTCACCAGCGGTTTGATCAAGTCGGCAGTATCGGTGGTGGGGCAGCCGAATTTAGTAAAAAAAGTGGTATTTCCTCTCGGTTTGCTGCCCCTAGTGCCGATTTTTACAGCTTTTCTTGAAAGTTCTCTGGGTTTAGCAGCTTTGATTGTGATAGTAGCAGTGTCGTCGCAAAAGCTCAACGCTACTTTATGCTTGCTGCCGCTGGTGTGGATACCTCAGTTGCTGATAACTGCTGGTTTGGGATATTTGACAGCGGGCTTGACTGTATTTTTGCGAGACATTCCTCAGACATTAGGTGTTATTCTAAATTTTTGGTTTTATTTGACGCCGATCGTCTACCCAGCATCCATCATCCCCCAAGAGTGGCGAGCGTGGATATTTTGGCTGAATCCAATGGCCGCCATCTCGGAGGTTTATCGAGACCTCATACTGCTTGGAGAAGTTAAGCATTGGGGCGAATGGGGTGTCGCCACGCTAATTTCTGCTGCTATATTTTGTGGAGGTTTGGCGGTTTATCGGCGTTTGCGTCCCGCTTTTGCTGACGTGCTGTAAATATGTTTGAGATATACAGTCAATTCTTCAATCTAAAATCCCAATAAAGGTGTTTGTAGTGAGGAATGCAAGTCCTCATAAAAATCAGAGGACGATCGTACTCCCTACAAACCTATTTTTCGTTCGATCGGACATAATATCAATCTAAAATCTAAAATCTAAAATCTAAAATCGGATGACAGAAAATGTAATTTCACTAAAAAATGTTTCCAAATGCTTTAAGCGGTACGATCGTCCCGGAGACCGCTTAAAGGAAATTATTTACCCCAGCAAAAAACTTGCTGACGAATTTTGGGCCCTGCACGACATCAATCTGGAAATTCCTCAAGGACAAACTCTGGGAATCGTCGGTCGCAACGGTTCGGGAAAAAGCACTCTCCTGCAAATAATTGTGGGTACGCTGACTCCTACCACAGGAAGCGTCGAGGTTAAAGGGCGAGTCTCCGCTTTGTTGGAACTCGGAAGCGGGTTTAACCCGGAATTTACCGGGCGACAAAATGTGTTTTTTAACGCTCAGTTACTGGGATTCAATCAAAAAGAAACTGAAGAAAAGTTTGACGATATCGCTGCTTTTGCTGATATTGGCGATTTCATCGAACAGCCCGTCAAAACTTATTCTAGCGGTATGTTTGTCAGGCTAGCTTTTGCCGTTGCGACTAGCGTCGAGCCAGATATTTTGGTGGTAGACGAGGCGCTTTCGGTGGGCGACGAAGCTTTTCAACGCAAGTGTTTTGCCCGCTTGCAAAGCATTCAGGAAGGTGGCGGAACAATTTTATTTGTTTCTCACGCTGCTACTTCTGTGGTGCAACTTTGTACGTCCGCGATTTTAATGGATAGCGGTGAATTGCTGCTCGCTCACACGCCGAAGGTGGTAATTTCTAAGTATCAAAAGCTGATTTATGCCGATCCGGATCAGGTTCTGGGGTTGAAGTCAGATATTCGCACTCTGAACCAACTGACAAAACAGGAAAGTCAAGACCAGCTTCAGGATGCTAATTTAGAAAGCACAAAGAGGGAAGTTAAACCGGAGCAACATCTCTCTAAACCCAAGGAATATTACGATGAATTTTACGATCCGGGGATGATACCGTCGAATACGGTAAGGTATCCGTCTCGCGGAGCGGAAATTATCAACCCCCACATCGAGACGCTGAAGGGGAATGTGGTAAATCACTTGATCGGCCGTCAAGATTATATTTATACTTACTCTGTCACTTTCTCGCGGTCAACTTCCAAAGTTAGGTTTGGAATGTTGATTAAAACAATTAGCGGTTTTGAGTTGGCGGGTGCTTCTTTGAAGGCTTCTACTCAGTCAGTTAGGTATGTGGAAGCGGGAACGACAATTGTAGTGAAGTTTCATTTTAAATGTTTGCTGAATCCCGGTGTTTATTTTCTGAATGCTGGGGTTGTGGGAACGGTAGATGGAGATTTAACTTATCTGGATCGCTGCGTTGATGTGGCGATGTTTAGAGTTCAGTCTTGTACTGAGTCCTGCGGTAACGGCATCGTTGACTTGCTGATCGAACCGTGTTTAACTGTTGTTAATGCTGATACTCTAGTGAAAGAGCAGTCAACAGAGGTTATCTAAAATTCTGTAAAAACAGTCAGGAACCTCAGCCTGAAGGCATGAGGCTTGAAAGAGAAATCTGACAAGCCGTTCTGACGGGCCTAAGTCTTAACTGACTACGTTTTTTGAGTCACGACACCGGGAGAATGCGTAGCTAGTTCCTTGCTCTGTCGCTGAAGGTTAAACAGTTCTAAGGTCACGCTTTACAGTGCTTTGGGCCTAACAAGCTCACTAAACAAAGGCGCGTGCTAACTTTACTCCTTCATGAGATTGAGGCAACCATACCTCACGCCTTGGGGCAACCATACCCCTCCACCCCACAAAAGTTTTAACTCAATGTAAAGCCGTCCTAAAAGGACGGGGTTTCTAACCCATATTTCTGATGAGCGAGATCAATTTAGATTTAGTAGAAAATCCCGTAATCAAAGCATTTATTCAAGATCAAGCTAAGTTTCCCGAAAATTTTAAACTGAATATCTGCGAAGACGATGAAATGTATTTGTTCAGCTTGAACAATGTCAAAGACGATCTCGATCAGGCTTTGGTGCGCTATTATGCGATCGGGCGCAGCGTCCTGGCTACGGTTAAACAAGTTGTGGAATGGCATTTTGGCAGTTTTGAAAATGTACCGTCTTTTCTAGATTTTGCCTGCGGTTACGGTCGATTTACGCGGTATTTGATTCAGGAAATGCCGCCGGAAAAAATTTGGGTTTCTGATATTTATGCTAACGCGGTCAAGTTTCAAAGTGAATATTTGGGCGTCAGCGGTATTGTCTCGACGGGAAAACCAGAAAATTATTTAATTGACCGAAAGTTTGACTGCATTCTGGCTAATTCTTTTTTCAGCCATATGCCGGAAAGAACTTTTACGAATTGGCTCCAAAATTTGTATGATTTGTTGACTCCTAGCGGCATTTTAATGTTCAGCGTTCACGATCAGTGTTTGCTGCCGTCTCACATAGAAATGCCTGCCAACGGTATTTTGTTTAGTCCCCAAAGCGAAAGTCAGTCTTTAGATAAGGAGGAATACGGCACAACTTATGTAACAGAAAAGTTTGTGAGAGAAATTGTTGAGGAAGTTAGCGGAGGCAAAGCTTTTGTTCACCGCCTCAAAAAAGGCATCTGCAGGTTTCAGGATTTGTATGTTGTCACAAATCAGCTAGTGAGAGATTTTTCGGAGTTGGAATTTAATCACCAGCCGGGAGGATATATTGATGTGGCTGCTTTTACGAGTAAAGGTAGTTTATATTTGGAAGGATGGGCGGCTGATGTGAATCTCGACGGGCGAATTGAGGAGGTGCAAGTGCTGGTAAACGGTGAGGTTGTGCAGAGGTGCGAGCCTTTTTACGATCGCCCGGATGTGGCTGCATATTTTCAAAAAGATGCGATTTTGCAATCGGGTTGGAACTGTTATGTACCCAAAAATACTGTGACGCCACAGGATGTGTTAATCGTCAAAGCAATCAATAACTACGGTGGGGAATGGATTCTGGAAACTTGCACTGTTAACTCCCTGATTAACCAAAAACAAGCCCAGTCTTTATTGGGTTCTAGTCAGACTAAACTCAAATTACTTGAGACTCAGTTAGAGTCGGCTAGGATAGAAGGGGAGCAAAGTCAAAGTAAGTTAATGATTACTCAAACGGAGTTGCAAGACACTCAAACTAAATTAGTTTCTGCTCAAAGGCAATTGGAGCAAACTCAAAATCAGTTAGTATCTGTGCAAACACAGTTGGAGAAAAAAGAAAATCAGCTAATTAATCTCAAGCAAGAACTAGAGCAAGCGAAGTGTCGGATTTTGGCAATGGAAACCAGCAAGTTTTGGAAGCTGAGAAGCGCGTGGTTTCAAGTCAGGCGATCCCTGGGCTTAGCGGGAGAGTAGCGAGTAAATTGGGTGTGGGAATTAGGGCGAGGGAGAGAAATTGTGAGTACAAATGACAGCAAACCGTCGGTTTTTATTGTTACCGGAATGCACCGTTCCGGTACGTCTTTAACAGCTTCTTTGTTTCAGAAAGTCGGGGTTGATATTGGCAAAAAGTTAGTGGGCCCCGCTGACGGAAATGTGAAAGGTCATTTCGAGAATGTTGATTTTGTGGAGTTTCACAAAAGTGTTTTGCGATCGCACGGTATTGATGAACTCGGATGTACGTTGGAAAAAACGATTCCGGTAGCACCAGAATACGTCGAAATCGCCAAAAGGGCGATCGACCAAAATCAACTTCCTCACAAACATTGGGGTTGGAAAGACCCGCGAACAGCCCTTTTTTGGGATTTTTGGCTGACTTTACTCCCCGAAGCTAATTTTATCTGTGTTTATCGATCGCCCTGGGAAGTAGTCGATTCCCTTTACCGCCGGGGAACCGATGTCAGCTTGCTGCAAAATCCCGAAAAGGCAGTAAAAATGTGGATTCACTACAATCAAAAAGTTTTAGAACTTTACGAACGTTTCCCCCATCGCTGTCTCCTAGCCAACGTTTACCCCATCGGCAACACTCCTGAACTTTTCCTCCATCAAGTCAACGAAAAATTTAATGTTAACTTAGGTGCGATACCGGGCGACAATTTTGAAGAATCTTTATTAGTCAACGATATTGTCAAAAGTCACAGACCTAGTTTAATAGAAAAATATTTTCCCGAAGCATTAGAACTCTATGAACTTTTGGAAACTCAAGCTGGCAATCTGAGCAGCGAATCGAAAGGTGCGATCGATCGAGTTATTAATTTCCCAGCATCTCCAGTCTGGCCATTTGAAGATTGGCTAAAAATCCGCTTGCTGGAAAAGCAGCAAAAAACTAGCTCTTCCGAACTCAAACAGTGGCAAGAACAATTTCACCAGGCCCAGGCGAAAGTGTTGGGATTAGAGACAGAATTAGGAGCAACTCAAGTACAGCTTGCAGGCAAAGAATCAAATTTTCAAGAAGCTTTAGCAAAACTCCTCGGATTAGAAACAGAATTAGGACAAACTCAGGTACAGCTTGCAGGCAAAGAATCGCACTTTCAAGAAGCTTTAACAAAAGTCTTAAAATTAGAAGCAGAATTAGGGCAAACTCAGGTACAGCTTGCAGGCAAAGAATCGCAATTTCAAGAAGCGTTAGCGAAACTCCTCGGATTAGAAACAGAATTAGGACAAACTCAGGTACAGCTTGCAGGCAAAGAAACGCAATTTCAAACAGCGTTAGCGAAAGTATTAGAATTAGAAGCAGAATTAGGGCAAACTCAGGTACAATTTGAAGAGACTGAATTTATATTGCAGCAGAAGTTAGCTGAGTTACTTCAGTTAGAAACAGCACAAAGTCAAAATCAGGAAAAATTAAAGGAAACTCAGGAAAAATTAGAACAGTACCGCCAGGAAAATGAAAATTTTCGGGCAGAACTTGCTATAATCAAGTATTCAATATGGTGGCAACTGAGAGAAAAGTTGTGGGAAGTTCAGCGCAAAATCCGCGACTGGTTCCCGAAATTTATTTTTTCGTTAGATCGACCCACTACTTGGCAAGTTTGTGATTCCAACCTGCTAATTGTCGGCTGGGTTTTTAACCAAAAAAGAGAGACTACAGCAGTCCGCGCCAGAATTAAAGACCAGAGTTTCCCAGGCGTTTACGGCATAGATAGAAGTGATATAGCGCTAGCACACTCTAATATTCCGGCGGCGCAGAAATCAGGTTTTACAATTCAATTGGAAGCGCCTGCCGGACGGCACGAAGTGCTACTGGAAGCGCAAGACGAGCGAGGTAAATGGCATTTGTTGGCCGCTTATCCGTTGTTAGTTTCAACGATTCAAGCATCGTTAGATGTACCGGTGGTGTGGGAACAGCGTCAGGGTCAAATTTTGTTTGCAGGTTGGTGCTGCCACCACGATCGCAAAATTGCTAAATTAAGCTTATTGTGCGGTGATACTTCTGTAGAATGCGCCTACGGTTTACGGCGAAAAGATGTCGGCGAAGTGTTTCCCGACTGGGTTAACAGTTCGGAAAGCGGTTTTGAGGCCCTTGTCGATTTGCCGCCAGGGGAATGGCACGTTTCTCTGCAAGCTGAGTTAGAAACCGGGGAAATTTTGTCTTTTCAAGCGCCTAAAATATTGACAGTGCGGCGCTACCATATCTGGCAGCGAAGTGCTGATAAGTTTGAGGAGTTATCAAGGTTTACAGCGGCAATTCAGCAGCGGGCGAAGGAAAGAAAACAGCGTCTTGGTAGAATTTTGCCTCTGCCCTGGGAAATTGTGAAAGTGCTGCGCCAGTTGGGGAAGATTTATCGGCAGCAAAAACAGTTTAGTGCGCCTGGGGAATTACTGCCACCTGCGGGTTTTGTGGTGCCTCAACCCATTGATAGGTATGACGCTTGGCTGGAGGTGAATCAGTGGAACGATCGCGCGCGCGATTACTTGATTTCTCGGTTAAAATCCTGCCGGGAACCCCTGCCAAAAATTTCGGTAGTAATGCCAGTTTACAACCCGCAGATAGATTTTCTCGAAAGTGCGATCGACAGCGTAATCAATCAAGTTTATTCAAACTGGGAACTCTGCATTGCCGATGATTGCAGCACCGAATTTACTGTTGCTGAAAATTTGAAAAGCTGGGCCCAAAAGGACGATCGTATCCGCATCACATTTCGTACAGAAAACGGCAACATCAGTGCCGCAACCAACAGCGCCGCCGCCCTCGCAACAGGCGACATCATCCTGTTTTTAGACAACGACGACGAACTAACTCCCGACGCATTAGGCGAAGTCGCCTTATATTTTGCCTCGCATCCAGCCACCGATTTTCTCTATTCCGACGACGACAAAATCGACACTAAAGGTCGCAGATTCGCCCCGCAATTCAAACCGGAATGGTCGCCGGAACTGCTGCTTTCCTATATGTACCTCGGTCATTTGTGCGCCGTGAGAAGACACATTTTTGAACAAATAGGCGGTTTGCGGATAGGTTTTGAAGGCTCGCAAGATTACGATTTTGCCTTGAGAGCCACCGAAATTTCTCGCCACGTCGCGCACCTGCCGCTAGTGCTGTATCACTGGCGAACCGCACCCGGTTCTACAGCCATATCTGGGGCAGCAAAACCCGCCAGTTTTGCCGCAGGTCAAAAAGCCATTCAAGACGCACTAAACCGCCGAAAAATTAACGGCAATGTCGCTCAGCACGCATGGGCGATTAAAGAAAATCTGGGCATATTTGCCCAGGATTTCCCGGATAACGGCCCATCAGTAACGGTAATTATTCCTACTAAAAATCAGCTAAAATTGCTGAAAGCCTGTCTGGATTCTCTAGAAACTACAACCTACAAAAATTATCAAGTTGCCGTCATCGATAACGAAAGCGACGACCCTAAAACTCTGGAATATCTAAAGCAATTAAATTGCCAAGTTTTGCATATAAAAAATCCTGGGGGCAAGTTTAGTTTTGCAGCAATTAACAACCGCGCTGTCGAACAAGTTGATAGCGAATATGTGTTGTTTTTGAACAACGATACTGAAGTAATTAACCCTCGCTGGCTGAGTCAAATGGTGGGATATGCTCAAATTCCCGCAGTGGGTGCAGTCGGCGCGCGGCTTTTATATCCAGACGGCAGAATTCAGCACGCGGGCGTAATTCACGGGCTGCATCACGGTTTGGCGGGTCACGCTTTTAAGCTGATGAACAGTGAAAATCGAGGCTATCTTTCTCAAGCGATGGTAACGCGAAATTACTCTGCGGTAACAGCCGCTTGCACCATTACTCCGCGTCAATTGTTCTTAGAATTGGGCGGTTTTGATGAGGAGAATTTTGCTGTTGCTTACAATGATGCAGATTACGGATACCGACTGTTAGAACGGGGTTATCGGTGCGTATATTGTCCCGATGCGGAGTTGTTGCACAAAGAGGGAACTTCTAGGGGTTTTACCGACAATCCTCAAGAAGTGGCAGCTTTTAGGCGCAAGTATGCGGGCAAAAATGACAGTTTTTACAGTCCTCACTTGTCTTTAGAAGATGAGTATTTTCATATTCAACCTCGACGGGTTTTTATGAAGGAAGAAGAGAGAAGGAAGAAGGAAGAAGGAAGAGGGAAGAAGGAAGAAGGTTATACATTGGAAGTTTCCGATTCTGGTTTGTTGGTAGCAGAAGCAGAGAATTTGATTCATCCTATCAGAGTTTTGATGTGCAGCAATTCGCTGGATTTTACGGGGGCGCCGCTGCATCAGTACGAAGTTGCAGTGAAATTAGCGGCTGAGGGTGTGATTAAGCCGATCGTACTTTGCGTAACAGACGGGCCCCTGCGTCAAGCTTACGAACAGCAGGGAATTGAAGTAATTGTGCGCGACAATCCTCTCGAACACATCTACCAGCGCGATGCTTATGATGAAGCCATCCGCAGTTTTAGCCAAGAAATTGCAAGTTTAAAAGTAGATGCAATTTATGCCAATACTTTAGAAAACTTTTTTGTAGTGGATGCCGCGTGGCAAATCGGAATTCCTGTGGTATGGAACGTGCACGAAAGCGAACCTTGGCAAACTTATTTTAACAGGTTTGGTTCGGAGATTGCGGCGAGAGCTTTAGAGTGTTTTCGCTTTCCTTACAAAGTGATTTTTGTGGCAGATGCAACGCGGGACAGGTATTTGCCTCTCAACAGCCACCACAATTTTACCGTGATTCACAACGGCTTAGATTTGAGCAAACTGGAAAATTCGGAGAACTCTGAATTGGCTAGAAAAACTTTAGGTGTTGCAGCGGAAGATGTGGTAATTCTGCTGCTGGGAACGGTATGCGAACGCAAAGGACAGCAGGATTTAGTTAAGGCACTTTCTCTTTTGCCTGACAAATGGCACAATAAAATTAGGTGTTTTATTGTGGGCGATAGACCGAGTATTTACAGCAATAAATTAGCCGAGTTGGTGGGGGAATTGCCAGCCGAGTTGCGGCTAAGGGTGACAGTAGTCCCGGAAACAGGGGAGACGGGAAAATATTACAAAGCCGCTGATATTTTTGTTTGCACTTCTCGCGTCGAAAGTTTTCCAAGAGTGATTTTGGAGGCGATGGCCTGCGATTTGCCAATTATTACAACGCCAGTTTTTGGGATTAAAGAACAAGTGCGACCTGGAATTAATGGTTTGTTTTACACGCCCGATCGCCCAGAAGAACTAGCGGCCTCACTGCATAGTTTATTGGAAGATAAATCTTTGCGCCAGCGGTTAGCAGAAAATGCTAAATATGTGTTAGAGTCTTTGAATAGTTTTGCAGAAATGACTCAAGCTTATGGTCAAATTTTTAGAGAAGGTTATTTTACTATTAAAAAGTAATCGTTCAAGATTCAATGGTAAAAAAGTATGGCGTCAAATTTCCAGCATCACGGAAGAGAACACATCCAATGAATTAACAGCTAAAAATTACTGGGAGACTAACCCAACAGCCGCAATTGGGAAGCAGGGTTACTGGTTGTCTAATCCGATTATCGAAAAAACTATCAACCATCGGCTGTCAGGTGGTAATACTCAAGGTTACTGGCTAACCTGGTTAGTCAAAAAATATTTAAAAAATCGACGGTTCGATCGTCTTTTGTCGATTGGTTGCGGTGTGGGAAATCACGAGATTCTCATGGCTAAATTAGGATTAGCAACTCAAATTGATGCCTTTGACTTTTCCGAAAATTCTTTAGAAATTGCTAGACAAGATGCCGCCGCAGCGGGAGTAGAGATTAATTTTTATCAAGATGACTTTAATTTGTTTGCGGTTGATGATAATAAAAAATACGATGTAGTTTTTTGCTCTGGTTCGCTGCATCACGTCAAAGAACTAGAACGATGTCTATCAATTGTTCAGAAATGTTTAAAACCCGATGGATATTTTATTGTCAATGAATACATAGGAGATTGCTACAATATATATAATCAAGCTCAAGTGGATGTGATTAATCGCATTTACAAATGTTTTCCCGACACGCTAAGGTCGGGAACAACTGAAAAATTTTCTAGTCCAAGTATTGAGAAAGTATTGGCGAGAGACCCTTCAGAAGCAGTCCGGTCAAAGCTGATACTTCCGTTTTTAGAATTCTACTTTGATGTGGAAGTCTTGAATCTAGCCGGTGGGGGGTTACTTCACGAACTTTACCCTTTTTTAGATCACGCTCGACTTTCAGACGGAGAACCAAAGAGTGAAACGATCGTCAGGTTATTGCTGGAGATTGAACAAATCTTAATGGATCAGCCGGGAGGACTATCAAGCGACTTTTGTTTGTGTATTCTGAGACAGAAAAAAAAACAATGGAAATAATACCGCCTAAAGTAGATTATGAAACGGCGTGGGACAGTTACGCCCAACAGTGGCAAAAAAGTAATACCGAACTTGCCCATATTGGCGACGAATGGATAGGGAAAGCGGCCGGTGCCGCTAACTCCCTAGCAGAATATGAATCCTTGATAGAACAGCAATTTATTGCACCGTACATCAAAAAAGAACATAGGGTTTTAGAAATTGGTATCGGTGGCGGAAAAACAGGTTCGCTGTTGCTGAAATATTGCGATCGACTAATTTGTGCCGACATTTCCAGTCAAATGCTGCAAGCCGCCCGATCGCGCTTGGGAGACGATCGCGTTTCTTACGTCAAACTCGACGGTTTAACATTAGACGGCATCGCTCCAGGTTCAGCCGATGTCTGCTTTTGTTACGATACAATGGTACACGTAGAGCCAGTAGATATATTCAACTACCTGACTCGAATTCCCAAACTGCTGCGGGGCGATCGAATTTGCGTCTTTCACCACGGGAATATTCTCAGCGAATTAGGGTGGCAAAAATTCGCCAGCGAGTGGGACAAAAACCTGCTGGGACGCAGAGACGGCACAGCATTTTCAGTTATGACTGATACAATCATGGAAAAATTTCTCCATCATTTAAACTATGAAATTATCCTGAAAAATACATCTTCAGTACCGCGAGATTGTGTCTGGATCTGCAAAGCACCAACCCCCAATCAATAAAACCAAAGCTTTTTAGCCGCCTCAAAATATTTTATTCCAACTAACAACAGACAACAGTCAATCGATTTTAGATTTTAGATTTTAGATTTTAGATTGTTATCAGTCAACAGTCAACAGTCAACAGTCAACAGTCAATCGATTTTAGATTTTAGATTGTTATCAGTCAACAGACAACAGTCAACAGTCAACAGTCAACAGTCAACAGTCAACAGTCAACAGACAATGAAAGCATTATTTCTCCATCCCAACTTCCCCGCCCAATACCGCCACATTATCACGGCTTTAGGCGCAGATCCCAAAAATCAAATTGTTTTCGGCACTAAAAACGAGCGCCCAGAGTGGAACATTCCCGGCGTGCGGAAAGCAGCATTTACCCCCAGCCGGGAACCCCACGCGCAGACTCACCAATACGTCCGCCCTTTAGAAAGTGCCGTCATCTACGGACAAGCCGTATTTAGAATGGCAGAACAACTCAAAGCAGACGGTTTCGTACCCGATATTATCTGCGGACATTCCGGTTGGGGGCCGACATTATTTGTCAAAGAAGCTTTTCCAAATACACCGCTTTTGTGCTATTTCGAGTGGTTTTATCATGCTATTGGTTCCGACGCAGATTTCGACCCAGCGGAACCTTTAACAGTTGACGATATGGCCAGAATTAGAATCAAAAATGCGCCGATTTTGATCGATTTATACTCTTGCGATTGGGGTTTATCACCAACTTATTGGCAGCGATCGCAATTTCCGCCCGAATTACAACAAAAATTATCCACACTCCACGACGGCGTAGATACCGATTACTTCAAACCCGACCCCGGTGCTAAACTAATTTTGCCTAACTTAGACTTGTCTGGCGTTGATGAAATTGTCACCTACGTATCGCGGGGAATGGAACCTTACCGAGGTTTTCCCGAATTTATTGAGTCGATCGCCTATGTACAAGAACGCCGCCCCAACTGTCACGTCGTAATCGTTGGTTCCGAAAGAGTTTGTTATGGGCGTTCTTTACCCAACGGCGAGTCTTACAAAGACTATATGCTCAAAAAAGTACCCCTAGATTTGTCGCGAGTTCACTTTGTCGGGCCCCTACCTTACGGGCTTTATCTAAAAGTAATTCAAGCATCGGACGTACACGTTTATTTGACCAGACCTTTTGTGCTATCTTGGTCTATGATTGAATCTCTATCAACCGGATGTTTAGTAATCGGTTCCGACACAGGGCCAGTCAGAGAAGTTATCCGCGACGGAGAAAACGGTTTGCTAGTCGATTACTTCTCACCGAAACAAGTAGCCGATCGCATTGATGAAGTTTTAGACCATCCTACCCGCATGGCCGACATTCGCATCAAAGCCCGTCAAACCGCCCTAGAACGCTACAGTTTAGCTAAAATGCTGCCGCAACATCTACAACTGATCGAGCAAGTAGCAAATCGTTCCATGCCGCCTACAGTTGGTATGGAACCAGAACGCGAATTAGCAGCATCTTTTGCAGTGAGAATTTAGCAATAAAGGGTAGTCCTGCATAGTCAGGACTACGCCAATTTTAACAGGAAAAAGTGGCTGTACTTGCTTGAAAGTACCGATTTTTGTTACTATTGTTAAAACCCAACTAAATTCCCATGAAATCAACTACTAGGGCGCTGAAAGAATGGAATGTAGCAGTTAATGCTTTGGAACAAGGTCAAACGATTGTGCTGTTGCGGAAGGGGGGAATTCGCGAGCAAGCAGGACAGTTCAATGTCACTGACAAACAGGTTTTGCTGTATCCAACTTTTGAACACCAACAGCCGGATTTATTAAAGCCGGAGTTTGCACATCAAGTCAATACTGTCGAATCTGGTTGGCATCCTGAAGTTGTTAGAATTGGCAGTTGGGCGGAGATTACCGATGTTTTTTTGGTAGCTTGGGAACCGGCAATTACTGCGCTATTTCCGTACCATATTTGGAATGAAAATTTTGTCAGCGATCGCCTGAAATGGAAACAAAATCAGCCAATTTATATTTTATTGCTGCGGGCTTATCGCCTTGCAGAAATCCGCGAAATTCCCTACATTCCTGAATACGGCGGTTGCCGTTCTTGGATCGATTTGGCCGATGCTATTTCGCTGGAGGGAAGCCAAGCTGTTTTGAGCGATCGAGAGTACATTGAACGCTCAAATGAAATCCGCAATCTGATAGCAAATCCTGCGAATGCTTCTGGTTAGCAGATAGTGACAACTCTGACGAAAGGTAGCCAGGATTTTAGTCCTCATTAGGATCGCGAATTAAATAACTTACAATTTTAATTGTTATTGTGGGATGGGCGTCCCGCCCGTCCTTTTTGGACGG
>NZ_JAUBUJ010000221.1:0-3220 GCF_036705405.1 Microcoleus sp. B13-B6 | reverse complement strand
CAAACCTTTTAAGTGGACATATAAGGGTAAAGTCTTGGCTGTTTAATAGTCTGTGTATTTACGCCGAGCTGTACTAGATTCAGAAATTTCGCGTTTTATTTCTGTAATTTCTTGACCTACCAAATAGGAATATTGAGATTTTTGGCACAATAACCGACACCTTCAAACTCAGCGTTTTTGAGAGTAATTTAATAGCTTTATCGGAACATTGGCAGGGTTTTCCTGACATGAAACTTGCTGTGAGCGATACAAGCTGCTACTAAATATAATATTCTGCCTCAGAGGCTGTTGGCATTGAACATCGATAACTGTAGCTACGTGTTGCAGTAACTAGCTGCCCAGAAAATCACGGTGCCCGCAATTGTAAATAAATAACCCTGCCTTTGCGCGCAAGCATTCAAGGCAGGGTTATTATTGAGGATTCCGAATTCTCAACGGTGAAGCGAGGGCGCTGCTGCCGACTTCGGCTGCCCAGCAGTGCACTACTCGCCTAATCGAGTTATTTTAGTGCTGCGTTCGGCCAACATCAGCACTACATAAATAGTCATTACATAGCCGGCGGCCAGAATGGGAATAATTAGAGGAATATCACGATAAATCATAATTAGAACCAAAAGTCAAGGACGAGGAGGAGCAGGACAAGTTCAAGACCTACTACATTAAGTCAGCACGCAAGACCATGCCTTGGTTCTGAAGGCTGTTTTTCCATATCAAGCCTGCGGGAACATTTAGCCGTTCCCGGTCATCAATAATGATTTACTGCTTTACAGATGCTTAAACAGCCTAAAACCATCCACTTTAGCTGCTTTGAGCTACCGTGCACATAAGATGCGCTACTCTTAACTTCTGAAAACTTTTAGTCGCGAGGAACTAAAAATCTGTCCCAGAAATTTTGGCTGCGATCGACTAACAAGGCTGGCTCTACGAAACTTTTACAGGCACCTAAAAGCTACCTGCCAGTCTGGCTGTACTTAATGTATAGAATTGTTTAAATCCTTAATACCCATAATAACACAGGGTTTCTGGGATTTAGAGATTTTTTGGCAGTGTCCTTAACAATTCGATACAATAGGGGCAACCCCTCTGGCAGCCGGCTACTCGCCTCTGGCAGGCGGGTGACTCCCATCGGGTGGCAGATGACAAATAACTGCCGATCGCCTAGATTTTTCTTTTCTATTGCAGAGAATTACCTTAAAATAAAGATATGATTTGTAAAATTTTGTTACTTTACGGCTTGAGTCGGCGTATCCATGATCTCTAGCACTCTCCTATTTTCCTCGGTTGAAGAAGACCTGCGACTGTTGACAGAAAACTTAAAACAGTTAGTGGGTGCCCGTCATCCCATCTTGTACGCGGCTGCAGAATACTTATTCGGCACAAAGGGAAAACGAGTGAGACCCGCAATCGTTCTGTTGATGGCCAAGGCGACTATGCCCGATCGCGAAATCACGGAAAAACACCGCCGCCTCGCTGAAATCACGGAAATGATCCACACAGCTAGTCTCGTGCACGACGACGTGGTGGACGAGTCGGATCTGCGGCGGGGAGTGCCGACGGTTCACAGTCGGTTTAACAACCGAGTGGCAGTATTGGCGGGAGACTTTCTGTTTGCTCAATCCTCCTGGCATTTGGCAAATCTCGACAACCTGCCAGTAGTCAAACTGCTTTCAGAAGTGATTATGGATTTAGCTGAGGGGGAAATTCAACAGGGACTAAATGGATTTGACACCAGTTTATCGATCGAAGCGTACCTCGAAAAAAGTTATTACAAAACAGCGTCTTTAATTGCCAACAGTTCCAAAGCAGCGGGCTGTTTGAGCGAGGTTTCAGCGGAAATAGCAGACGATTTGTACAACTACGGTCGGCACATTGGTTTGGCATTCCAAATAGTAGATGATATATTAGATTTCACCGCTTCCACGGAAACTTTGGGGAAACCTGCAGGCTCGGATCTCAGAAGCGGTAATCTGACAGCACCCGCACTATTCGCCCTAGAAGAAAAACCTTACTTGGAAGTTCTCATAGAACGCGAATTTGCCCAAGAAGGAGATATAGAGCAGGCCCTGGCACTGGTAGAAGATTCTAGAGGCATAGAGCGATCGCGAGAACTAGCCACAAATCACGCACAGAAAGCCGTCGAATACTTAGCTGCGCTGCCCCATTCAGAGTCCCGTCAAGCTTTGATTGATTTGGCTGAATACGTTTTGAGTAGACTTTATTAGAGGTGAAAAAGTTACACTTTATTGGTAATGGGGAATTGGTAATGGGAAATTCCCAATGCCTAATGCCCTGTTACCAATTAATAATAGAAAATTGAGTTTTTAGGCAATATCCGACGGGGGAGCCGATCGATACTGTTGCAAGTAAACGTTAATTAAACTCTGTACTTGCTCGCGAGGGATTTCCGTCCCGACTTCCTGATTTCCGGGACTTTCAAAAAAAACAATGCTGTCAAGACCTTCAAGAGCTATCATCTGAAATAAAAGGTGAGTGACAGGCAAAACCACCGGTCTGAGGCGATCGCCCCCAGCAGCCGCAGCCTGCGACGCATCTTTAATACTGCTCCAAGCATAAATCACCCTCTTCTCCCGTCCCGGTTGCTTGAGATTGCTCAAAACCACGATCGCCCAACTTTGGTCTACCGCTTGCAGGATCGAGTATTCGAGGTGCTGTAGCTGTTGGGCAATTAACACCAGGGCCGGGGCGATCGCCTTTAAGATTTGTGGCGTCGAACCGTCGGGCGGAGCTTTTTCGATCAATGCTTGAATCTGTTGGTCTAAATCCATCAGTCAGTTCTTTGATATCTAAAATTAAAAATTTCAGGTTAGCAGGTCCGCATCCAAGTATATATTACCCAGCACTGCCCTATTAAAGATAAGCTGACACCCCTCTAAATTTAATTAATATTTTGCAGCCTAGAGTCCTTGTAGCGAGCATTTGGGCAAAAAAATTAAGTGCGTAACAGCTTACACAATGTCATCCAAAAAGTCTAACCATAGGGTGCTGAGCGCTAGCGCTGTCAAGGTGTGTTAAATCTGAGCCCGATAAAAAGCCGAAAACGGCTATTTCACGTTCGGATTTTCAAACTTAAAGCAATAAAAACTGCTTGGGGGACCTTGGTTTCAAAATCAAAACGCCCAAAGTTAGGATCGCGAATTAAATAACTTACAATTTTAATTGTTATTGTGGGATGGGCGTCCCGCCCGTCCTTTTTGGACGG
>NZ_JAUBUJ010000220.1:0-3234 GCF_036705405.1 Microcoleus sp. B13-B6 | reverse complement strand
GTGTTCCAAGATACGGGTGGAGATGAACAAGGGGCGATCAATGCCTTCAATACTCTGATCAATCAGGATAAGGTGGTAGGTCTTGTGGGCCCAACTCTCTCCCAGCAGGCTTTTAGTGCCGATCCGATCGCCGATCGAGCAAAAGTTCCCGTACTCGGCCCCTCCAACACCGCTAAAGGCATTCCCCAGATTGGCGATTATGTGGCCCGAGTCTCCGCGCCTGTGGCCGTGGTAGCACCTAACGCAGTTAAAGCTGCACTGAAGCAAAATCCCAATATTAAGAAAGTAGCGGTGTTTTTTGCTCAGAATGATGCTTTTAGCAAATCTGAGACTAGACCTCTTGCAAAAATATTTTATGATATAATTAAAGATTTGGAATTTTTCAAAATGTCTGTCCAAATAAGTTCCCAAAGCTCAAAAATCTTGTGGCTTTGAATAACCAAGAAACATTCAGATGATAAAATATTTGCGTTCTTCTATTTGAGGTGAATATTATCAATGTTATACGAACAAGCCAAAACTCTTAAAAGTAGCCAATTTAAAAGACGGTTTGGGGTGTCTCCAAAAACCTTTAACCAAATGGTAGAAGGTAAGGATTCAGGTAAAAATAGTTCCGCAGAGAGCCGAACAATATGGTAATGTAGTCAGATGAGCGAAAAGTCAGAGTTATCAGCAGCACTAAAATTAGAAATGGTTGACCAGTTGAGCCACCAGGAGCTGGTCAAAATTGTGCTCACCCAACAGAAGCTGATTGAAAAATTACAACTCCAGCTCGAAAAGCTCCAAGAGAGACAGCCTAGCAATAGCAAAACATCATCGAAACCCCCATCAAGCGATCTGATACAGAAATCAGAGACAGCCGCTTTTGACAACTCAAAAGAGTCAGAGTCCGAGCATTACTCACAAGTTAAGCTAAAAGCACTATTGTCAATGAGTAATTTTACTCATTTTTTACCTGTTGACCCAATTAAAATATGACTCCATTTGTTCCTTTATTATTGAAAAAAAATTGTTCGGGACTTCTTTGAGTTCCAGGGAAAGGAGAAATAATTAGCCTGACATGAGGTTTTCGTCGTCGCTTAACAATCCCTAAATCTTGATTTTTTGCGTCGGCAAAATACTTAACTAGGTCAGAAGCTAATCCTTTTTGATAGGCCACAGAAAAATGATACATCCCTCGATAAATCATTTAAGAGTGAAACACGTTCAATTGGCACTCCTAATTCATCCGCAACGGCATCTCCCAAGTCTACCAAAACCGCATAAAATAGCCAAGTAGCCCAGATTTGAAGCTGGATTCCGTTGGACGAACCTGTCCATAAATAACTTAAATTTAGGAGTCTCTTTACTGTACAAAATGCCGATTCAATTCGCCAGCGTCTTTGATATAAATCGGCTACTACATAGGGTGGCAATATTTCGGGATTTTGGACACTTGTCAGATAAGAACGCCAGGAATTTTTCGAGCAAATTTGTACTAATTTTATAGTCAAAACAGGCGTTTTTTTTGTCCCTGCACCTATCTGAATTATTTGGTCTTTGACATCATAAGTATTGGTTAATACCCGCTTGACTTGATAAGATGCACCTTTCTTAATCCGAGTAATAAATCCAATTTCTTTCTCGATTAATTTTGACCAAAAAGCGAAGTGATAGAAGCCTCTATCTAATAACAGCAAGGTTTTTGGCTTAACTTTTTTTAGTAAATCCTCTTCCCAATGACTATCTGCTTGTTTCGGATTTTCCCAAAACCAAATTTCTTCGGGAAGATGAGTTACTAGGTCTATGATTACTCCCATTTTCCCGGATAATTGACCACTAGGAACATCTGATAAACTTTCTAGTTTACAAAATAATGCTTCTAATGTTGAGCCGTCAGCTATCCAGATATTTTCAAAGTTTTTTAAGGCAAATTGTACGCTATGTGGTAATGGTCTCGATTTTCTCATCAACCATTTTTGTCGAAAATGAGGTAGTAATTCTTTAAATACTTTTTCAAATAAAATTGATGGAAAAGTTAAAAATCTCGCTCGACAATGCTTGTTGACTAATTTCAGACGGCTCACACCATAAAAATCCTTCTCTATTTAATAATCTAGTTAATTCTGTTACTCCTGCTACATTTCGCCATAATAAACTGGCGGATTGCTGCCATCATTAATGGTAGTGTTAGAATTCTATCTCTTAAATTTAGTTGGCGATAAAAAGTTTTTTGGGCCGCCATTGCCGGAATTAATAAATCTTCCAGGTGATTCGCAATCGCTTCATTTTCTACTTGGGGACTATTTTTTTTCTTTGCATGATCTCGGTTGATTCGTTTTTTGCTATTCATAACTGGTTTAATTATGGCTCAACTGCTTGTCCGGTCAAGGTTTCATCCTATTTTACCTTTTTTTGTCTACCCCCTTGACAATTTGCACTTTTTCTTAACTTGTCACAAATGGAGTCCGAGCCAAAGCGCAAACCAGGAGGACAGCCGGGACATATCGGCAAAACCCGAAAAGGATTTGGGCGAGTAGATAGATATCAAATCAGCACTCCTGACTCTTGCGAGCATTGTGGTAGCAAAGAATTAAGTGATGCGATCGGTTATAGCAAGCAGCAGGTAGCCTGCTTAGTTGCCTTACCTATTGAAGTGGTGGAATATCGACGAGTCAAATGTCAATGTCATGAATGTGGAGCAATAGTAATCGGCTCACCAGCATCCGGGATAGTTCCTTGACTTGACTTAAGCATCAACCTACAAGCATTATTGAGCTGGTTAGGTAATTATGGGCATATGTCCTATGAAAAACAACAAGAATTTCTGCACGAACTAGGTGGAATTGAAATTGGGATCGGGACATTACAAGCAACAAATGCGCGGGTAGCTGATGCTGTCAAACCCGCCGTTGAAGCCTTATGGCAATGGGCACCATTACAAGCTTTCCGTCCATCTCGATGAAACTCCGTGGTGTGTCAAGGGAGTCAAAGAATGGTTGACCGACAGCTACGGGTCAAGATTTTTGCCTGTTTCATGCTGCGGATACTCAGAGTAGAGCCGAATTAGAGACGATGCTGGGGCATGAATTTGCGCTCAGTGTTGAGTTCCGATGATTTTAGCGTATATAACGGTGTGATCGTGGGAGCGCAGCAGAAATGTTTAGCCCATTTACGGCAATACTTCGGACAGTTTTTAAGCAGCGAGAGTACCATAGGATAGGACTGACGGAAGGTTAGGGTGATTTAAAATTA